>QMWY01000182.1 GCA_003661865.1 Thermoprotei archaeon | reverse complement strand
GTGGTGAGGAACGCCGGGAGGTGGCTCCTCATCGAGGAGGGGTCGGCTCTGGGGCTCTTCGTAGAGTGGAAGCTGTTCAGAGACCACCCCGACGAGCTTAGGGCCGAGCTCAGGAAAGTCGAGATCTCGGTGCTAAGCTCGTGCCCCAAGGTAAACAGCCTGTTTTCGAAGGGTCTAGCGGCCCTGATCCTCGCACCGGGAACGTACGTACCGGGGCTGGGACTGGCATGACCCCGCCCATAGCGTGGTGCAATACGCACCTAGCACCCCACCTAGTAGCCGTAGCCTACACAGCATCGCTCCTCTTTGAGGAGGAGTGGAGGTACCGTGCTAGGCTCTCGAAGCTACCCACCTGGACCCTAACCCTAGCCGCTTTGGGGCACGACGTGGGGAAAGCAGCTCCGTGGTACCAGGAGGAGGCGGTGTCTAGGTGTTCGCGGGGGTGGAACCCATCGTTTACGCTGCACGAGGTCCTCTCGTCCATGGTGATCGCGTGGCTGGGGGCCTCCGGTGCTGTGGATAGAGAACCCGCCTACGTTGCAGCCATCGCTGTGTGGGAGCACCACCATGGGATGCCCGGGAGGCTGGCACCCCTCCTCACAAGCATAAACGCGGCCTCCAAGAGTAGGTACGCTGAAGCACTCCGTGCAGGCTTCGAGGCACTGCTCCACACCCTCGACTTCGCCCGGAGCACAGCCCTGGTCAGACACCTAGAGCTCCCGCCCATAGGCGAGAGGAGGAGGCAGGTGCTGATCCCCTGCCACAGCAGGAAGGCGCTCGAGGTGGTCGAGAACAACCCGAGGTTCTCGGCAGCTGCAAGCAGCATAGCGGGGTTCCTAGCGGTTGCCGACACCCTCGTGGCATCTATAGAGAGGAACCCCGGGAAGCCTGTAGAGGCGTTGAGGGGGAGGTACGTGTACCGCTACCTGAAGGAGCTTATGGGCGGCGAAACCCCGCTGTCCAGACTCCTCAAATTCGTTACGAGCACCGTGCTGGCGATCCACGAAGAGTACCGCAGATGGGTGGATGAGCAGCCGAGGTAGCTCCACACCCAGACACCGTTTTTATCCCCGGCTCGCAGGTCCCCAACCCCCGATCGCGGAGGAGCACACAAGTCTGTACACGTGACTGTCTCGAGAGGAGGGTGCTCGGTTTTGCGCAGCCGCGTGCTTCTCGTAGCTACATGGGGCAGTCCCTGGAGGAACCCCTGTAGAGAGGACCCTAACTCCGAGGAGAACTTCTCGTGGCATAGAGTGGTCTACGTGTACAGCGATGAGGAGAAGGGCGCGGTTCGCCGTACGGAGAGCAGGACGTCATTGAAGCTCCTCTACGATGTCTACAGGCCCGATGAGGTCCACATAATCGTGTGCGATACCGTTGCGTGCGCCCGCGATGGAGATAGGTACAGCGTGCTTGTCAAGAGGATCGAGGAGAGGTATAGGCAGTTCATCGAGAAGGAGTTGGGAGGGGATCTCGCTAAGAAGTGCTGGGTGCACGTAGTCCCCTGCTTCGGCGCCTTCTCCAACGGGGTGTTCCTCAGCAGCCCGTTGGATACCTACGCTACGGTGCTCTACGAGCTGTACCGCGCTGTGAAGAGAGCTGCGGAGAACGCGGGTAGTGTCAAGCTGGTGGTGGACCTCACCCACGGGATAAACTACATGCCGGCCATACTCTACAGGGCCGCGGAGAGGATCGCGAGGATAGCGTCGTTCGGGACCAGCGTAGAGCTCATAGTGGTGAACTCGGACCCCTACGCACCTTCTAGAGACACAGGGGTTAGGGAGCTTAGGATAAACACCGTGGAGCACGCCAACATCCTCAAATCCCTAGACCTCCACTACGCAGCGAAGCTGAGGGGAAGTACAAACCCTGTCTACAGACCTTCGTCCGCGGAGTACTCGAAGGAGGTGGGGAGAGCCAATAGAGAGTTCAGGGAGTGTAGCCTAGGAAACCTGCTGAACCTCTACTCGGCTGTTTACCTAGGAGCCCCCCTAGCCGTACACACATACATGCTCTCGGAGCCTGAGTTCGAGAATGTTAGGAGGTGCGTGGATAGGTACTTCGAGAAGTTCCGCTCGGACGAGAACGTGGTTGTTGAGCGTTCAGACGGTGGGCTAAGGGTCTGGAGGAAGCTGAGCGTAGACGAGCAGATGATCTTCGCCCTGGAGAGCCTCGTACTCGCCGAGAGCCTCCGGGCAGCGGGTGTGAAGAGCTCTAGAGAGGTGGAGCTGAAGACCCTAGAGGAGACCGCGGAGAAGATCGCGTGGAGCAGAAGCCTGCACTACGTAATGAAGAACGAGGTGAGTAGCATCAAGATGCTCATCTGCAGGTACCTAGTGAAGAAGCTTACGGGGGTGGATGACCGGAAGATCGTTGAGAAGTGCGTGGAGGTTCTCAAGGAGCTGTCGGAGTGGCGCACCCTGCGCGACATAGCCAAGGAGCTCGGTATGTCGCCCGGAGAGTTCCAGTATAGGAACTTCATAGCCCACAGCGGTCTCGAGTACAACGTCACCAAGGTGAAGCTCGGCCTAGTCCTCAGCTACGAGGAGAAGATGCTGAAGGATATCGAGAACTGCCTAAAAAGTCTCTACGGAAAGCCTCCGAAGAGCTCCCAGGGCTGAAGAAGCGCTGCTTCCTCAGGGTATCCGCTCAACCGTTGTGTAGGAGATGTCGTGGATCGGGACGACTATATCGGAAGCCTCCCTTATCCTCTTCATACTCTCGTAGAGCTCCACTATGTCTATGTGGATGCCGGGCAGTATGAACCTCCTCGAGATACCCCTGACGCCCTTCGGAGGCTCGAAGTTCTCCTTTATGCAGCAGAACCCCGTTAGCGCCACCGTACCCTTACCGCTCTCTACGAGCACGGTCTGCCCACCGGGCGTATGGCCCGGGGTGAGCATCACCGAAACACCCCTGACTATCTCCTTATCACCGTTCACACGCTCGACCCTAACCTCTCTGAGCAGCTCCCGAAGCACATCTACTGGGTAGAATCCTTCGTAGGCTGGGTGGGGGTTTAGAGCCGCGCTGTACTCCCTCTCCTGCACGATCAGGGTGGCGTTGGGGAGCTCCCTCACGTAGGCTACGTGGTCTAGGTGGAGGTGGGTCGCGATCACAATATCGACGTCCTCGGGCCTCCACCCTATCCCAGCCAGCCCCTCCCTCAGCGTACCGACCTGAACAGCGGGGAAGCCTGAGCGTGTCTGCACTTCCGCGGGGCACCCAGTATCGACGAGGATCTTAGCGCCGCCCTCGATAGCCCAGGCATAGGTAGCTATCTCCAGCTGCACACCCTGGTTCATCAGGTACGTCATGACAGACTTATCGATCCTGACACGGGTCACGGGTATAGGCCTAACCACGTACTTCAAGGAGGATCACTTCACCTTAGCTAGCTACAACCACACTAAAAAGCGTGCAATACCGAACCCCTTCTCTTCGTGGAGAAGAAGCGGCCAGCACCCACAAGACATGCCTTTAGAGCGAGAGGGTGCTGAACCACGGCCGCATTCACAGCTTCGCCTCCTCAATACTGCTTTCACCAGCGCTGTGAAGGTTTGGGTAGGGGCGTGGGCGTCACTTCATGACCCCTCTGTCCTCGTGTACCAAGGCCTTCTCCTCGGGGGCTCGCAAACCGTTCTGTACATCAGAGCCCTATCCGCGATCCGTAGGCCGAGGGGCTCGCCCCTCTCC
>QMWY01000181.1 GCA_003661865.1 Thermoprotei archaeon | reverse complement strand
TACGAGTCCTACGCGGCGAAGCAGGATATCGACGGCTATCCTCTGAAGCAGAAGGGGTCCTGAATACCTGCTATATCTCTTCAGAAGCCTACGCTCAACGCATACGGAATCTAAGCCGAACAGCCTAAGCGCAAGCGATAGCGAGTCCGCTAGCAGCATTGCGGTTCCTAAGATGGAGACTAGGTTAAGGGCTGTTAAGCCTCTGCCTCGGCTACCCCTTCACTACCCATAGGTACGAACCCTATCCTGATCTCAGCACCGCTCTCAAGGATCTCAAGGAGCCTACGCCCCGCCTCCGTCAGCTGGTAGAGTCTGTAGTTCCCGCGTGAGTACACGCGCTTAACTATCCCAAGAGCCTCGAATACGTGGAACGCTGCCAGCACCTCGTACCGTGGGAGACCCGTGGATGAGATCACATCGCTTGGCGACACGAGCCTATCAATCATCGCCTTCAGCATGGCCAGGATCTTCTCCCTAGGCTCCATCCCGCGGCACCGCATGGAGAAGCTCCTGCACCAACGCATATTTAAAAGAGGTGGCGCCTACACCCTTCATAAGGTCCGCTACTACCTCGGGTACAGGTGTGTCAACTGTACCTAGAACTGTTGAGGCTATAGACCTCAGCTCCCTTCCCGGCATAGATACTAAACGCCTTAGGCTTTCCGTAGACCCCGAGCTAGGGATTGTTGTTGTAGACACCTCGAAGGCTTACCACACTCCTCTACCCGTCGAGGATCCCGAGCTCTTGAAGAGGGGTATTAGGGAGTTCCGGTACGTTCCGCGTAGACCCGAAGATGAGCGCGAGCTCTTCATCGCTGGAAGCAGGTACGAGACGAAGCGTTCGGGCTACGGCAGTGCACGCCCTACAGCGTACAATGAGGACCCTCCCTACGTAGCTATCCTAGAGTTGGTGGAGGGGGCTGCTAAGGCTGTCTACGGCACCTGGTACACATCATATGTCGTGGGGATCCCCATAGCAAGGCTCGGAAGACCCATGTCTGTAGATATCGTGGAAGGGGCGGTAGTTGTCCACGGCTCGAGGCGTACCCTAGCCCTGCTTCCGCAAGGCCGATACGTCGAGATACCCCCTGAGAGCAGAGCCCTCGGACTGTTCGGTAGCAACGTCCTGATCTTCAACCAGGGGTATCTCGAGCTCATAGATGCTGAGAAGGGTTCCAGGACAAGAGTTGCCTATATAGGCGGGGTTCCTAGGCTTGTCGCCGTATCACGGAGGGCTATAGCGGCTGTTGTGGATGGCTCGCTAAAGATCTTTAGCGGTGGTGTGTGGAAGTACCTAGAGCATCACGACGTGAGGTTCGTAGACATAGATGCGGGGGTGCTTGTCGTAGGGGATGAGGAGGGCACCTATGTATATAGGGTCAAGGGGCTAGGCATAGAGAGGGTGTTCTCGCTAAATACGCTAGCGGAGTGTAGGGTGCGCAACGGCTACATCTGCTGCTTAACCTCCACTGGCATGCTCTACAAGCTTGATCCTCGCAACCCCGTTAAGGTGGCTGTGAGCCTGAGCAGCGCACCATGCACAACCCTGCTCTCGATAGAGGGTGCGGGCGCCGTACGCGCGATCAACACCATCCACAACGGCACCATCGTTAACGTGATCTACAAAGGCCCTAGCACCATAGCCATCAATGCGCTCAGGCCTTGTGGGCGCGTATCTATACCGCTGATGATAGCTGCAGACCTCAAGAACATATACCTTGAGGTTCCTCTGGAGGCCCCTCCCCCCGCTATACGCGACGTACGGGTACTGAGAGGTGTTTACAGCTTGGAGGGGAGGCTTGAAGGAGGGTACAAGGGTTTGGTGGAGGGCGTCTATGTAGTTCACCACCCCTGTAAGGATAGGGGTGGGCTGCGCATACGTATCGAGGCGGTGGATCCGGACTCTGGCGTTCTGCTAGGTGTGAACGAGGCTGACGCTGCTGTGGGGCGCGAGGAGCGCTTCGCAGTAATGCTCTCAAGAGCCCCTAGGGGCGGCGCTGCGATGCTAAGGGTGAGGCTCTCCATGGACGGGTACGAGGATGTTGTCGAGGTCGTTACGAATCTTCAACGTGTAGAGCCCTTGGGCATGGACCGCCTCGTCGATGTGAGGCGCTCTGGAAACGCGATCGATCTGAGGCTAAGGGAGGTGCCAGGAGATGTGGAGGTTGTGGAGATTGGGGTGGTCTGCGGAGGCTCTATCCATCGGGGCGTTAAGGAAGTGCATGCTGAGTGCACCGGGAGTAGAAGTGCTATCGCTTACGCCGTATATGTTCGTAGAGGCTTCAAGTTCTCGGAGTACCTGAGGGTCATCCTAGCCCGGCGCAAGGTGTCTGTAGCTCTATCGAACCGCGGTAGCGATCTTAGGGTGTTGAGGGGCGCTAGCAGCATAAGCGTGTCACTACCAGCAGCATGCCTCGAGTACCGAGTATCGGGCTACCCCAGCGGCGACGGCGAGATCTCGATCCCGCTGACCGTGGTTAACCGGTGCTCCTTCCCGGTGGTGCTGGTGGCGGAATTCGCTAAGGAGCCCATGCTCATCCCTCCCCACGCCTCGCTCGCTATCAGTGTCAAGAGAAGGGTCGTTGAGCTGCTATCGGATCCCCGCCTTATCGTAGCTGAGCTCATGCCGGGGTCCCATAGCCTAAGGGAACTTGACCTGGGGTTCAGAACTCTTGCCGTGCTAGGCTACGCCACGTTTCTTAAGCTATCCGCGTACCTCGGGGAGAAGTGGGGAGAGGAGTATTCGAAAGGCTAGTACGACTAGCCCTAGCTAAGAGGCGTGGAGGAGTAGCTGAGGTGTGCAGTTTTGTAAAGCCCTACGCCGTATGCCGTGAGAAGCGGGGGTCGTGCGCCTATGCATGCCTAGAGATCATAGACGTCGCACGCAGCATCGATGACCTAGGTCCACAGGGGCTTCTCAACGCCCTCAAGCTATACCTCAACGGGCTTAGCCCTGGGGGCGATACATCGGTGCTAGTCATGGCGAGGCTAGAGCCCGTTGATCCATCACGCTTCTCGAGGATGCTAGACAGAAGGCTAAGCATAAAGCTTGCCGAGCTCCTTAACGAGCCGGGGGATGCCCGTCTAAAGATCGAGCTTGAGCGGATAGCTAGGCTTAGGCGCTACGCAGTAAGAGGCTTCAAGCCCTTTAACGTGAGCATGTGCTACGTGTTGAGGGTATGCGGAGATAGCGATGAGCACGCGCTTGAGCTGCTGGATGCCCGGGTTAAGGGCCTCCTAAGCCTCCTGGAGTCCCTAGGGGCTTCGGTAAGGGCGAGGCCTATTAGTAACCGCACCCTCCTCAGCCTATTCACGAGCAATTTTCGGCTCGGGCACGAAGCTGCTATCTAACTTCCTATACCTGCTCCCGGCGCCGTGGCTCATAACTCCCTCCCCTAAGAGAGAGCTTTGGCGTAGGGGGGTCTACGTAGGCATCGATCTTGTAAGAGGAGACCCTGTGTACTGGAGGATAAAGGAGTCCCCAGCCCCACACGTGCTTGCGCTAGGCCCAAGCGGTGTAGGAAAGACAGAAGCGCTGATAAGCATAGCCCTGCGCCTATCGCACTTCTTAAGGGCGTCGGTGCTATGCTTGGACCTCAAGGGCGAGATGGGGCCTAAGCTAACGCTTAGACGTGTAAGTCCCCTAGTCCTCAGGGTGGGGCATGACCCCCTGGGGCTTCTATGCAGCTTCAGGAGAAGCCCAGCAGCACTCTCCCT
>QMWY01000180.1 GCA_003661865.1 Thermoprotei archaeon | reverse complement strand
TGAGCCCGGTTATGAACGCCGAGTTCGACGCTGTTGTAAGCCCCGTACCCCAGCCCTGCAGCCACAGCCCCAGGGCATATGCAATACCCGTAACCACCCCGCCCAGCGCCGTAGCCCTACCCGCTCTACCGATGCGCCTAGCCGCTAGGGGGAGCAGGGCTAGGGCGGCAATAGCGCTCCTCATCCACGTGTAGCCGAGCCCCGTAGAGGACCCAACGGCGATCTTTATCACGGGAAACGATGATGCCCATAGGATCGTTGTTCCCAGCAGCGCCGCAATACCCCTCAGCACATCAGCATCCCTACGCATAGGGCTAGCAGAGGTAAAAGAACTCTCGGGTATCAGCAGGGGGCAGGCACCCGCTCACCAAATCGCACTGACGTGCACTCATCATCCATGAAGACCAGGGTGCTAAGGAGGCTAATCTAAGTTACTGTAGCCACACCTTATGGGCGGCATAGCCCTGAGTAAGGCTAACTTTTCTAAGCAATTGAGATGTTATCTACGAGATATTTATGTCCTGCGTAATACAATCCAAAGTAGGGACCAGTATTATGAGCGTGGTTATAAGCGTGCGTATACCGCGTAAGCTTAAGGAGAAGATGGATTCCCTGAGGAATGTTGTTAATTGGAGCGAGGAGTTCAGAAGATTCCTCGAAAGGAGGGTTAAGGAGCTCTACAGAGAGAAGGTGCTGAGGGATGTGAGAAGAGTTATTGAAATGCTGCCCGAGGTTCCTAAGGGCACCGTTACGGGGTATGTGAGGGAGGATCGTGATAGTCATTGATGCCTCTGCACACGCTAAGTACCTGTTGAGGGAGGAACAGAGTGCTATCGAGAAGCATCACCTTAGCAATCCAACGCGATACGTTAGAATTCCTAAAGTGATAAATCAGCATCTAAGATAATGAACACCATTAATTAGTGATCCTCATGAAAAGGTTATGCGTTCCCATGTTGCTAGGGTATTCTGTATTTAGCCGCCACGATAACTGAAATATCATTTTTCATTTTAGCCTCGATGCTAGATCTCGTAGTATATCCTCAACTCCTTCACCAGACAGTAATCGCTCTACAGCTATGGTATCCAGTGCGATGTACCTCCGTGTTCGAATCCCGTATCTAATAATATCCTTGTCTTCGGTCCATATAGGTACGTTGAGCTTTAGAGCTAATGCCATGGAAAGGTGTATCCTTGGGATCGAATTCTTTTGCAATAGCGTAGGCTTCTCTAAGCTTATCTTCGTAAAGCTCTCTCGGAACTATGCGTACCAGCATGAATGCTAACATGACCTTAGTCTCGAACTCCTTAATAACATACCTCCTGAGCCTCTCTGCATGTCTATGGAACTCTATGAGTGCCTCTTCCGGCATATAGAGGACTAGCTCATATCTCTCGATGATATGGTAGGCTCTAGAGCGGCTACCAGCTATAACGATTGAGAATAGTATGTTGCTATCAAGAACTAGAGCAACCCCTTCCTCATGTACTCCTCCTCGAACCTCTTCCATACCTCACTCCTCGTCTCCTCAAACTCTCTAAGGGCCTTTTCCAAGTCCAAATTCATACCATCCTTAAGATAACTGAGAATGAGTCTCTTCGCTAATCTACGCGAAAGCCCTTCAGCAACCCAACGCACAACGTCCTCCTCCGAAACATCCGCCGGAACTTTAACACTGACTGTTTTAGCCATATTCCTACCCGCTACACAACTACGCTGTAAAGTACAATAAGCTTAGTGAGCGTCCTACTAAGGCTTAATAAGATTGCTGATTCTGGCTTCAAATGCATCTACTATTGCAAGTGTACAGTTGCTGAGATAAATATAGGACGATGTTATAGACTCTATGAAGCCCTCTAAGTTTTGACATAGCAACAGCCTAAGAGGTCTTCCGTGCATCTCGTTCCTCAGGGCCTCCATGTATCTTTAGAGAAGGATATTGTCCACGTGCCAGGTATGAAGCTGTACTACCTCACGGTTCCTAGGCATTGAATTCCTTCACAAAACATATGGGTTATTTAAAGTAAGCTGAACATAGCGCTCTATCAGCTAGGTGTTGGGTCATCACGTCTTCAGTCCCGGCCGTAACTCATCACTTGTACCGAGCCGGATATCCACATGTATATGTTCCTGACCAGGGCTATATCGGTCGCCGTACCCCGTGGAGTTGGTGCTGTGTTCCCCCGGGGTGTTACGGGTGTTGCTGTAGCGGCGGTTCAGCAATGCTAGGTTCAAGTCCTTGGATGCGCACAGTGTCTACGTGGTACGTGGGCCCGGGGCCATCGATGGGTGGTTGAGTTGCTGAGGGGTCTCAGCGGTGCTGTGAGGAGGGTTGTACTGCTGATGCTTACCGATGCTGTACTGTGGGGTGTTTGGTTCGGCTCTATGTGGATGTTCCGCCCGGCACTTGCTTCTCGCCTCGCCGAGAGCTACAGCGATGTTAATCTCGTTGTCAGCATACCGCTCCTCGTAGCGGCTGTTGTGCAGTACCTCGCCGGGTCCTCCGAGGGGTGCAGAAGGTTTATCAGTGCCCATAGGCTCTGGCTCATGAGGCTCGTAACCCTCGTTGTAAGGCCTATGAACCTCGCGATAGCCCTTGTGCTCTACCTAGAGCTTCTGGAGGGGAGGCAGCTCCTCTATGCGGTAGCCGCCCTATTCACCCTGAGCAACGCTTTGGGGGCGTTCGGGGGTATTGCGTGGAGCGACTACGTCGGGGCGAACATACCGGGGTGGTTCAAGCCTAGGTTTGCAGGGCTCGACAGCATGATCTCGAACATAGGTAGCCTTGGGGGTACGGTGCTCGCCGGGTACCTCCTGGGCTCATCGCACGGCGTTAGGGATTACGGGCTCGTGTTCCTCATAGGCTCGGCAGCCTACATAGCGGGGCTCCCAATACCCTTTATGCTTGTCGAGACCGGTGCTGAGGAGGCTGAGGCGCGGATGGTCCACAGATCGCGGGGTGTTAGGGGTGCTAGGCTCTACGCTGCGGTATCCCTAGCGCTCTTCGCGATAAACCTCCCCATGTCGATCGCTGTTCCCTACATAATGAGGGTGTGGAGGGGTGACGAGACCTGGGTTGCTGTTATAAACGCCTCCTCCTGGATCGCCAGCATAGCAACGCCGATGATGTGGAGCGCCCTAGTGGAGAAGCTGGGAGCTCTAAGGGCTGCTGGGCTCAGCGTGGGCCTCGCCATAGCGACGAACGTGGCCTTCCCCTTCATGCCCACGGTGGAGCTCCAGGGGCTACGGGCATTCCTCGGAGGCGCCGCGGGGACGGGTATATGGGTAACCCTATTCAGCTTCCTGATAAGCGATGTGGAGCCTAGGTACAGGGTGTTCCACTCCTCGATGCTCTTCGCTGTCCAGAACGCTGTCCCAGCGGTAGCCATGTCTGCGGGCGCAGCCCTAGCGGATGCAACCGGGTTCCCGGAGCTTGTCTTCTGGCTATCCTCCCTAGGCCTAGTATCGATCCCGCTGCTGCGGAGCTCTACCACGGGAACCGGAGCTCCTTCCAGGGAACGTACCTCCCCCTGATCGGTATCTCGTAGCCGCAGCGGGGGCACCTGTACTTCCCGCCGGAGCGGTCGAGGTTGAAGTAGACCACCCTGTACCCCACCCTCCTGATGAGCACCTTTCCACACCTCGGGCACCGGGTGGTCTCGAGCTCGGGGTCCCCGAGGTTGCCCACGTACACGTACTCAAGCCCCTCCCTCCTAGCCCTCTCCGCAAACCTCAGC
>QMWY01000179.1 GCA_003661865.1 Thermoprotei archaeon | reverse complement strand
CCTTGAGGCCGAGTCCCTCAAGTAGGGCGGCGGGCGGGTTGGCGAACCTCACCAGCTCCTTCCACGCTAGCCCCTTCCCCTCCTCGTCTCTAGTGACCTCTAGGACGCCTATGTAGACGTTCCCCCTGTTCGATTTGTAGACCTTAACGATCCTGTCCCCCTCCTTCACCGGCACCGCCTCTATGACTCCCTTTTGGGGCTTAATCTCCGCTACCTTCCTTCCGCCACGTATAACGTATGCTACGTTCGCTACCGTATCTCTGTAGCTTCCCGGCTCCTGAAAGAACACCTCCCCCCTCCTTTTGTCTAAATACAGGCTTAACTCGGTCATGTTCTCACCTCCCCCCGGGGGAAGCCTTGATGGCCCCCGCCGGGGCTGGGAGGAAGGAACGAAAAAAAGCGGAGGAGGGAGGTTACATGAAGTCCTCCTCCTCGTCCTCGTCTATAAGCTCCGGTTCCTCGATCCTCTCGTGATATTCGTCCACCGCATCCTGTAAATCGAAGGCTAGGCGGTCGGCCAAGTGGGCCTCCAGCCGGAACTTGTACTTTCGTCCGTCCTCCGTCTCCAGCTCCATCAGGATCTCGTTAGTGGCCGAGAGGTAGGCTACTGCCTCCTTAACCTTTTTCTCCTCGCTCATTTCGCCTCCCCCCGGGGGGCCGCTGAAGCCCCTCCGGAGTCTGGAGGGCGGAAAAAAATGGGGGCGGAGGGAAGGAGGGCGCCCCCGTAGCCTAGTACATCACCGTGATCCTTACCGGGCTCCTGAATATGTGCTCCAGCTCCAGTTGCTTCCCCCTGAACACGATGACGTGCACCGTTTCCTTCTCATTATCGTAGTGCACGAAACACGTTCGCTTGTCCTCCTCCTTCTCCTTCTCCCTTGGGCTCCAGAAGCTCCAAGTTTCGTTGTCCGTCCTCACGATGACCTCCCTCGCTGGCCTCCCGTTGTAGTAAACTTCATCGTACATCATCTCTACCCCCTAGTTTGCCCCTTGGCCGGGGGATCTGAGCGTTTGCATAACGGCTATTGCCGTTATTCGTCCCAAGACTAAGCGTAGCTTCTCCTCCTCTAGCGTCAGCACCTTCCACTCGGTCTCTACGTCCGTAGCAATCGTGAGGTGCGCTATTGTCGTTCTCCACAGCGCCGCCCTCACGTCTTCGTCCTCTATGCCGTTCAGCAACTCGATGATGTCATTTGTAAGCTCTCGTGCCCTTTCGACCTCCGCCCTGTGTTTTTGTATCGCTTCTCTAGCTCTCCTTTCCGCTTCCTCCGGATCTATCTTCATCTTCTCTCCTCTCCATCTTTTACCCCCCCGAGGGGCTCCCTACGTCCCCCGGGGGTCTCCCCCTCGGGGGGCGGGAGGAGTTGCCCCCGGGGCCATCCTGTTTCTTTCTTGGAACTGCGCCGCCGCTTTTTTTCATAAAAAGAAGGGCTTATAAAACCGACGTTTACGTAAGCAAAAAGCACAGCTTTCCCCCGGGGGAAAAAACCTGCGAAAAAGTCAAACAAAAAGCTTGACGTTCGCAAAAATTTTGCTTGGTTTAAAAAAGCAAAGCTACAGCTTGGTTATAGCCAAGGAAAAGCGTTAGAGATCGCTCGACCTACTTGCGCCCCCTCCTCCTCTTTCCAATTGTGTACCCTAGTATCCAGCCTATCGCTGACGAGAGCGTGGTCAGCACGGTCGAATCCTGCTTGATGACGACAAAGTATGCTACGCCCAGCACGGTGAGGCAGATCATGGCTACGGCGCCGAGCAGGGTCTCGTCCCTCAACCCGCTTAGCTCACCGCGTGCTGTATGATGTACCTAACCGTCAACGTCGAGCCGTTGGGAACCGTGACGGCGCTCGCTAGTACGTCCCTCGCCAGCAGGATATAGGCGGTTCCGGCGACGTTATTACACCTTATCGCGAGCCCCACCTCCTTCACCGTTATATCTCCGCCCGAGTTGTTCGAGAACGTCCTGACGATCTTGAATTGTATGCCGCCGTCTGTCCTAACCAGATCTTCGACCGTCGTCGCGTTATAGTGCAGCTTCCCAGCCTCATCGCCGTGCCTTATCAACGTGGCCAAGGTGTGGTCGTCGAGCGTCACAGGGGTATCGCCCGCCCCCACGAGTATGCCGTATAGGTCCTCCCCCTCGCCCGCGCAAGCGAACAGTATAGTGTGATATTGAGTGGTGACGTTGGGGTAGCTCCACGAGTCGCCGCCCAGCGTCACTAACGCGTTTGGTGTGTCATCCAGGTCGTATGACGCCATGAGCGCTCGGAGCGCGGTAATGAAGTTCGCGACCCAGCTGTGCGACTCCTCCTTCCGCTTCTCGATCAGCCTCCCTTCCTTATCCCTCACCTCAATCTCGATATGCACCTTCGGCGCGCCGAGGTGCCCCATCGCGCGCCCACCACCTCACATCAACTTCACATATGTGGCCTTATTAGCTATGCTACCTCGGTTTCGACGGCGGTCGATGGCAGAGCTAACGTTGCGTCGTTGCTCTCCGCGCTCGCTTCGGCCGTCACGTTCGGCAGAGCGAGCTGAGCATCCCTGCTGGCCGTAGTGGCCTCGGGCGTGGCACTTGGCAGCGTAAGCTCAACATCGTACGGCAGGCCGAGGCCCACGACGGGCGCCGGCGGTGCCGTCGGGGGCGCTGGAGCGGGGACGGTCGGAACCTGTAGCTCGGGCAGGGTTATCTCCGGAACCGTTACCGGCGGGATCAACTCGTACACCTGCGATTGCGGCTGCGGCACGATGCTCTCAGCGACCTCCGCGACGACGTAGCCTATGCACGGCGATATGAGGGCTGAGGCCGCGGCCCTCCCGATGCTGCTTAAGCTTGGCCTTCTTACCGCTTCCTCGGCGGCCTTCCACGTGCCAGCTATAGCTATTGAAGCCCATATGCTTTGCTTCAGCTTCGCCCGCATCTGCTTGAATATGTTGGTCCACCACTGGTTTACGGCGCTACGCAGGTCCTCGATCCACGTCCTCAGGGCGCTCGTGATGTTTTGGAACTGCTCCCTCAGCCAGTTCCACGTGTTGACGAAGAACTGCACGACCTGCTGTCCAAGCCAGTACACTGCGTTCCATATCCACTGTAAGCCGCTGTAGATGGCGTTCCCGAGGTTGGCGAACGTGTACCAGATCCATCGCGCTGCCTCGGTCAGCGCCCTCCATAGCCAGCTGCCGAAGCCCGCTGCGGCCTCAGTTATACTCCTGATCGCATCGCCAATTTTGACTAGCGCGTCCCAGAGCATGCTGCCGAAGGCCGCTAGGCCGCTGAACACGCCCTGCCCCGTGTTCGTTATGTTCTGCACCTGCTGCCAGATGCTGCCGAAGAAGCTGCTGACCGCATCGACAACCGATTGCAGCCAGTCCCAGATCCAACTTAAGTCCAAGCCCACGGCCCGTCACCTAGAACAGCCTTATCTTGATGATCATCTTCCCCTTCTCGAACTGTATGCTTATGGCGTCCCTAGCCCTTGGATCTAGGTTTCTGGTAGTTGCGTTCTTGAACTCCTCCTGCGTTATCTCGATGACGAGCTCGTTCTGCACCAGCTGCGGCCTAGCTGTCAATCCGAGCGCCCCCATCTGTTTGAACAGATCGCCCAGCATGCCGCTCATCCGGACATCACCTCTCAGCTGATCCATATTGCCATGTTAGCTATTAAGAGCGTTGCGGCCAGCGGGTGCTCCCCGACCCAGCTCAAGAACCTCCTCACGTACTCCATCACGTAGCTCACGATGTTCCTTATCAGCGT
>QMWY01000178.1 GCA_003661865.1 Thermoprotei archaeon | reverse complement strand
GTATAGGGCTCGATGCGCTGCTCAGGGCTATGGAGGATTTCTTCAGGGGGAAGCTCCTCGAGACCAATCGCGAGGCTGCTAAGAGGGCGTATGAGCTTGTTCGTGAGGTGAGAGGTGATGGGTGAGGATCTTCTGCGCGAAGCCCTCGAGGAGAACAAGCTCTTCGTAGAGAAGCTCCTTGCGAAGCCCCAGCCCGGCTCCGCGGGCCCAACAGGGACCTGGAGGACCTATAGGCCCGTTGTGAACGAGGGCAAGTGCATTAAGTGCGGGCTATGCTGGCTCTACTGCCCGGAGGAGGCGATCGAGTGGAGCCCCGGGGGCCTCCCCAAGATCGATTACAGGTTCTGCAAGGGCTGCGGCGTCTGCGTCCAGGAGTGCCCGGTTAAGGCCATAGACTTCGTCTACGAGGGTGAGTAGCGTTGGAGCCCCGGACCGTAACCAAGGTCCTGGTAGGCA
This sequence comes from Thermoprotei archaeon, assembly GCA_003661865.1. GTDB lineage: Archaea > Thermoproteota > Thermoprotei_A > Sulfolobales > Ignisphaeraceae > QMWT01. Next base: position 3,305 of record QMWY01000178.1, on the reverse strand, counting down.
ACCACGCAGTTGCCGAGGCCATTAGGCTCGCACGGGTACAGGTGGTCGCGGCCTACCCCATAACGCCCCAGACCGTTATCGTGGAGCGCATAGCCGAGATGGTCGAGAGCGGGGAGCTCAAGGCGAAGTACATAAGGGTTGAGTCGGAGCACTCTGCACTAGCGGCTGTCTATGGCGCAGCGGCGGCGGGTGCAAGGGCGTTCACCGCGACCTCTAGCCACGGGCTGCTCTACATGTACGAGATGCTCTGGTGGCTGGCGCAGTCTCACCTACCCCTTGTACTAGCCTTGGTGACCAGGGCCATAGGACCCCCGTGGAATATACACACCGATCACCAGGACCTGCTCACGGTAAGGGACGCTCCGTGGATCATAGCGATGGCGGAGAACGTGCAGGAGGCATTCGACCTAACGCTCCAGGGCTTCAAGATATCCGAGGACAAGCGCGTCCTGCTCCCCTTCATGGTGGGTCTCGACGGCTTCGTCCTCAGCCACACAGCGGAGCCCGTATCCATGCCTACGCAGGAGACCGTCGATGCATGGCTCCCGCCGCGCGAGCCCGAGCCATGGGTGCTGGAGCCGGGGAAGCCCTTCGCAGTAGGCAATGTAGGGCCCGACGAGGTCACGATGGAGCTGCGCTGGCTCCTCTGGAGGGCTGTTGAGAGGGCGCGGACCGTGATCAGGGAGGTTGATAGGGAGTACGAAAAGATCGCGGGTAGGAGCTACGGGGGGCTGGTGGAGAGGTACAGGCTTAGCGATGCCAAGTACGTCGTGGTGACCATGGGTGCGTGGAGCGGAGATGCTAAGGAGGCTGTTGATAGGCTTAGGGATGAGGGTGTGCCGGTCGGGCTCCTCAGGATAAGGTTCGTGAGGCCCTTCCCCAAGGAGGAGGTGCTTGAGGTGGCCGCCGGCAGCAGGGCTATACTCGTGGTGGACCGCGCCGTATCCATGGGCAACGCCGGCGTGCTGGGGATCGAGATAAGCTCGGTGGTGCGCGGCAGGATACCGGTGAAGAACGTTATAGCGGGCCTCGGCGGGACGGATACGGGGTACGAGGACTTCGAGGACATGATAAGGAGGTTCGTTGAGGAGTACGAGAGCGGCAGGACCGATAAGTGGCTCGAGCCCGAGTGGTACATGCCCTGGTTTAAGAGGTGATGATCCGTGCCCGTACCCATAGCCAAGCTCGCGCAGGTCAAGAGGAAGGGGGTTGTGCCCGGAAACCCCGCCTGCATGGGGTGCCCCCACACCCTAGGGCTGAAGATCCTGGGCAAGGTCCTCGGGGATAGGGCTGTGCTAGTGGTTCCCGCGGGCTGCACGTCGATCATAGCGGGGGTCTACCCACGGGCAGGGATAAACATGCCAGTGCTGCACGTGCCCTTCGCATCCGCAGGCGCCGTCGCCTCAGGAATAGCCGCAGCCTACGACATGATCGGTAGGGATGGCGTTGTGGTTGTGTGGAGCGGCGACGGCGGCGCGGCCGATATAGGGTTCGCCACCCTTAGCGGAGCAGCGATCAGGAACGAGAACATACTGGTCATAGTTAGTGACAACGAGGCCTACATGAACACAGGGATCCAGGCGAGCGGAACAACCTCGTGGAGGGCTAGGACAACAACGACACCGATCTACGGCAAGACTGAGGAGAAGAAAGACCTAGCCCTGCTGATGCTCCTCCACCGCGTACCCTACGTCGCTACGGCGAGCGTTGGGTACCCAACGGATTTCGCTGAGAAGCTCGAGAATGCAGCCGCTATAAGGGGCTTCAGGTTCATACACCTGCTAAGCCCATGCCCACCAGGGTGGAGGTTCGACGCCGACAAGACCGCCCATGTAGCGAAGCTAGCCGTTGAGACCGGGGCGTGGATCCTGTGGGAGTACATCAACGGGAGGTTCAGGATAAGCCCAATGAGCAGGCCTTACGCCGATCCCAGGAGGAGGAAGCCTATAGAGGAGTACCTAAGGCTCCAGGGGAGGTTCAGCCATGTCAAGCCCGAGGATGTGGAGTTCATAAAGAGGAGGATAGAGGAGAACTGGAGGCTTGTTAAGGAGCTCGAGGCTTTCTACAGGGGCTAGAACCCCTTCAAAACCTTTCTGAATATCGGGGTGTTCATCAGGGCCACGTGGGCTCTGCCGCTGTAGAACCTCAGGCCCGATACCCCGCGCTCCCTAAGCCTCTTATCAACCTCCTCAGCGCTCAGCACCCTCGGGTCGTACCTCCTAGACCCTATTATGAAGTTGCATGTGTAGCTGAACGAGGGTACCCACACGTTGTACTCCGCAACTATCCCGAAGACCTTCTTCACGTTCTGGAGGACCCAGTCGTAGACATCGCCGTAGAAGTAGGAGTTGCCCGCCTGGGTAACCATGATGCCGTCGTCGCTGAGGTGCTGGTGAACAAGCCTGTAGAAGTCCTCGGTGTAGAGCCTCTTCGAGATCTCCGGTCCGTAGGGATCCGTTAGGTCGAGCACGATCACGTCGTAGGTATCGCTGCTCTTCTCAAGGAAGAGCCTCCCATCCATGATAGTGACCCGCGCCCGCGGGTCGTCGAAGGAGCCCTGGTGCATGGGCTTGAGGAACTTCTTGGCGATCTTGATAACCTTCTCGTCTATATCCACCATGACCGCCGACTCCACGGTCCTATACCTGAGAACCTCGCGTAGCGTAGCCCCCTCACCACCACCAATGATCAGAACACTCCTAGGGTTGGGGTGGGTCACCATGGCTGGGTGAACCAGGGATTCGTGGTAGAAGTACTCGTCGTACTCCGTGCTCTGGATAAGCCCGTCGAGGATCAGGGCGAGGCCGAAGTCCGTAAGCCTAGCAACCACTATGTCCTGGTACCTAGACCTCCCCTTGTACAGCAGCTCCTCAACCCTCGTCACCATGTAGGTGTACCTACTCGTCGACTGGAATATGTCGAGCCCCATAAGCTCGCTCATAACCTGCACCCACAACAACCTCAAGGGGATTGCTCTTAAGTCTTCCCCCACCCCCAACACTGAATACCCCGCCACTGAAACACGCTGGGTGGAGCAGGTGATGAACACGCTAAACGCTGAGCCCATGTGATGAGGGGCCAAAGCGCTGAGCCCCCGGGGCTTACCAGGCGTGGCAGCTCCTAGCTCCGGGGGCTAGGAGCTGCTCGGGTGTTGCTGATGAGGGTTGTAGTTAAAGACTTATGGAAGGTCTATCGAGGCGGTGTTGCTGCGCTTAGAGGCGTTAGCTTTGAGCTCAGCAGCGATAGGCTGATCATCTTGGCTGGGCCTAACGGCGCTGGTAAAACAACGCTCATCAGGATCATCG
>QMWY01000177.1 GCA_003661865.1 Thermoprotei archaeon | reverse complement strand
CGCCAGGCGGCCAGATAGCCATGTCGTTCAGGGGCGCCCTCTACGGCTCCGCAGACCAGGACAACACCCTTGTAAGGTACCTAGCCCTGAAGCTCTGAACGGGGTGGTAGAGTGCCGATAAGGTTCATACCTCCCCCGGTCAAGGTTGTCGCCCCGTCCACGGTGGGTGGCCCGGGCATAGTGTCGTCAGAGATCGAGAAGCTGTGCGTGAACCTGGACCCGAACCAGTCGATAGGCAACTGCAATGTGGACACGGCGACCGTGACATCCAGCACCGAGGGCAACATACCGGATGTGGCGGTCGTCGATATGCAGGTGCCGAGCGGCAGCGAGGTGTGGTGCTACGGAGGCAGCAAGGGGTGCGTGCTCGGAGGAGGCATCAGGCTCAACCTCGACTCGCTGCCGTCCAAAGCGCTGCTGTTCTTCGATGGGGCGTGGGACTACGGCGGTATAAGACGAACGCTCAGGATAGCTGTGAACAGGAACATAGTGTGGAGCTCGCCGTACCTGGATGGCGATACCCGCGTGTACCTCAGGGGAGAAGACATAACGCAGTACCTCGTCGAGGGGGAGAACCGCATAGTATTCGGCTTCTTCGCAGGCAACAACTTCGGCGGCTTCAACAACGGCCGGTTCCTGTTCCTAACGCTGCTGGTGCTGATGTGGTGAGGACTTTTGCCCTGTAACACACGTATCTAGCGGTGCACCGAGGTGTCCTGCCCCCAGGTCTCCATGCACGTGTCGGGCGTCGAGCTGCTGATAAGGCGCTGGCTGCCGGGCGCCAGGTTCGTGAACTGCGCCGCGAGGCTGGAGAGCGGTGAGTGTGTGGGGTACGACTCCCAGTTCTACCCCGCCACGCCCAGCGAGTACAGCGAGTTCATGAGGAGGTACCAGGACTTCCTTAGCCAGAACATGGTGGAGTGGCTCGGGGACTGCTACGACTGCGAGGACTTCGCGCAGCTAGCAAGCGCCCTGTTCTCCGCGTGGTTCAGGAAGAACGCGGTGCTGAAGGCGGTGGGCAGGGTGTACTACGTCCATAACGGCTCGAGGGAGCTGCTTGGGTGGCACGCCTACAACGTCGTGCTTTACTGCCTGGAGGAGGACCTCACGAAGTGCTCCATCGAGAACACGGTGCTGGTGCTCCTAGAGCCCCAGGGCCCCGTATCCGTCATAGCGTCCTACCCGTACATAACGCTGAGCGACGGGAGCTACATAGAGTACGAGACGGTGGAGGTTCACCCGCCCGGGTGACCCCCCATGTTAGCCCCGGTAGAAATACCCCGGTTGCACGTATAGCGGCGTGGAGAGGTGGGCGCGGTGCTGGACATATCCTGGGACCCCCCGGAGAGGAACCCGGGGAAGCCGCTGAGGTGGATAGTGATAGATTCGCTGATCATTGCGGGGATAGCGTTCGTCTCGGCGCTGCCGGGGGACAGGCTCCCCACTCTCTTCGACGTGTACGTGGCGCTGAAGGCCTTCCTCTACAGCTTCCTGGTGCAGGTCGCGGTGGAGCGCGGCCTGAAGCCCTACGCCCGCCGCCGCCGGTCGGCGCGAGGCTCCTCTGCCTAGAGCTCTGCTCCGCCAGGGCTAGGCGGGGTGAGGAGGAGCCGCGGCGCTGCCTAGAGAGGTGCCTAGAGAGCCTGTCCCCGGAGGGGTAGGCTAGGGCCTTCCGAAGAGCCTCCTCCACGCGCCCCAGAACACGGCCCTGTAGGCCCTTAGCGGCGGGTCCCTCCCCCTAACCACCCCGAGCAGGATCCTCTCGCCCCTCGACGGGACCTCGAGCCATATCTCTGTGTAGCCCCTCTCCACCCACACGGTCCTCACCGAGCCGTTCACCCCCCGGTTGAAGTAGGGGAAGAGCTCCTCGGCGAACCTCTCCGCGGCCCGGGTCCTCGGCCCCACGATCACCACGCGCTTGAAGAGCCTCCTCCCCGGCACAGGCACCACCCCACCCTGCTCCTGAGCACCCGCAGCGCCCTCAGCCTCACGTCCGGTGGGGAGGCCCGCAGAACCAGCTCCAGCAGCGCCCTCCACGCAACCAGGGCCACCTCCCAGTACATACGGATAGCGGAGCCCAACCCATTGCGCTTCACGTAGCCCCTCGGCGGCCTCCACTCCACCCTAACAGCCTCCCCGTCCTGCAAAGCGTTGCTGTAGAGAACCAGGTGCCCCGGGAACCACGCGCCCCGCACCCTGTACAGCACCTCAGCGTAGGACACCCCCTCGAAGAACACCAGCTCGGACAGGCGCCTCACACGACCCCTATCACCCCGCACAACACGCCCAGACACAGACACACCCCTAACATTATCCAGGAAAGGACCCTCCACACCACACAACCCACACCGATACAGGCCACACGAGCGGGGGCGGGAACCACCCGCCCCAGCAAAACCAGCAGAACCACACCAAGCACCAACAGCACCCCTAGTGCCATCGCCCTCCCCAGCCCTGTCCTTGCCTGGGAGCCTCCTCACCCTGAGGCCCAGCACCTGCCCTAGGTCAGCCACCACCCTGTACACCCCCCTAGAGACCCTCTCCAGGACACCCCTCCTCACCAGGCGCTGCAGGGCGTCCCAGACCCTGCGCCTATCCACCCCTAGCCCCAGCTCCCTGGGCCTGAACACTGATAGGCCCAGCTCCAGGACCCTGGAGAGAACCGCGTGCTCCAGGGGCCCCAGCCACCCCTCTACCCCAGTCCTTGGCTGGGGAGCCGAAGCGGAAGCGTTATAAGCCCGGGTGCCCACGCCGAGCACAGATACACACGCCTGCACCGCGCACACCCCCCACAGCTTCTCGCCCCCTCCCCAGAAAAGCGCTGGGGCCCAACGCCTCTTACAGCCTATATCGATATAGGCTATACCGGTATAGCCTATATTTCCTAGAAATATTTCTAGTAAATGCCTCTGCGGGGGCCGCCGCCCGCGCCTCCCGGGCGATATAGCCTATATCGATATAGGCTATATTTACTAGAAACTTTCTAGTAAATATCACCGGTGGGCCCGGCTCGGGAGCCACGGCTCGAGTGTCCTGGAGGCGTGCCTCGCCCACCTCCTGTACTCGCGCCTCCCCCACTCGTTCCGCAGGAGCGCTAGGTGCCCCAGTATCCTCGGGCCCCAGCATGGGTGGTTCACGGTTCTGCGGATGGCCGATACCCTGTGGAAGGGGCAGTACATGCAGTTGCCGGAGTGGCCGAAGAGCCCGTAGCAGGGGCTCGGCTCGATGTTCCTGGAGCGGAGGTAGTCCCTGACATCGGTGTCCGTCCAGTACCAGATGGGCGAGAAGAGGAACTGCCCGTAGAGCCTCTTCGGCTTGTCCCAGCCCCACGCCTCGCGGCTCCTGGAATCTGCGTGCTTAACGCCCACGAGGTACACGGGGGGGTTGATGCGGTTCATAACGACCTGCTTGAACTCCTGGTAGCACCACCTGTTCTTCCTCTGGGGGACGCCCCACCTCACCAGGGCCTCGAAGAAGTCCATGTCTTCCCTGCGGCGGTGCACCAGCTTCTCGGATAGCCCCAGCCTACCGACGAAGCTGTACACGTACTCGATGTTGCACCTATCCGTGTTGCCCGTCACCTCGACGAAGACCACGCCCCTGATGAGCCTCGGGGGCAGCGCCTCGGTTGCCAGGGCTAGGAGCGCCGCGGAGTCCTTACCGCCGCTGAAAGCGATGTAGACCCCGTTCCACTTCTCCGCGAACTCCTTGACGAGCCTGGCGCTCCTCTCGACCTTGGTGTTTAAATCCACCTCGTGAGCACCCCGGATCCCATCTCTCCATCCGCCACCCTTTTG
>QMWY01000176.1 GCA_003661865.1 Thermoprotei archaeon | reverse complement strand
GTGGTGGAGGCTGGACCCCGCTGTAGCTAGGCAGCTCCTTGACGAATGTACATCTTATTTGATGAGGTTAGCCGATTATTCCAGGAGGGCTATACGTGTAGCGGCTGATGTGTACGCGTTTAGGGAGCTGTGGGGCAGGGATCCCCCGACGCCGAGCGAGTTCTACGCCACTAAGTACAGCCCCGAGGGCTGGGGGTACACGGTCCTGGCGACATTCGCCAAGATGATCATCGCGTACAGGTCGATAGACAAGTTGGAGAACCTTGGGATAGTCATCGATGGTAAGAGGGGTGTTGGCAAGACCACCTATGCTGTGAACGCCCTGTACACGGTGTGTATGGAGATATCTAGGCTCAGCGGTGCTGAGGTGGACTGCAGAAGGGAGGTGCTTAGAAATACCTTCTGGTACCTCGACGAGGCGTTGGCGAGGCTCGGTGAGCTGAGCGAGGTGGGCGGTTGGGTCCCCTTCGTTGTGCTGGATGATGTGGGGGTTCACGGCTCTAAGTACTGGTTCCTCTCGAGGAGGAAGAGGATAAGGATGATCTCGTTCTTCGAGCTGGTGGACATGCTCAAGGACGTGGTGGGTTTGGTGATAATGACCACGCCCTACGTGGAGAAGATGGCTAGGACCCTTAGGGAGATCGCGGATTACCACGCTAGGATCGAGCAGATCGTTGAGGGCGGGAGGGTTGTGAACAGGGTTAAGTGGAGCAGGATCGTCTCTAGGGACTCTACGCGCAGGGCTAGGTCCGTTAGGAGGTGGATATACGTCGAGTGGCTCCCGCCCGACGTAAGGATGCTGGAGAGCGTGTGGAGCAGGATGATGGAGGTCCGGAAGGAGGTTCTCCGCGAGAAGATCGAGGAGTTCCTCCGCGGGGGTGAGGAAGAGGATGCAGGACCCGAGGGAGGTTCTTAGAACCCTGGTATCCTTCCTCAAGCCCCGCAGCGAGATCGAGCTGCTGTACCACTACCTCGACATGGCGTCCCTCTTGGGTGCCATAGACTACGATTCGGCTCTGTGTACCCTGGCTAGGAGAAGCATCGACGAGATCTTCGTTCTCAGCCATAGGTACCCAGCTATATTCAGCGAGTTCCTCGAGGTGCTGCAGCAGGTCCTCGAGAACATATTTGGCGAAACAATAGTTATCGGGAAGCTCGATAAAGCGAACTTCTTCGAGTCTATACAGGAGGCGCTTAGGAGCTACCTAGCCAGGCGCAGCGGGCTCGCCACCAACCTAGAGATCGAGAAGAGGGCCACCTCGCTTACATGCAGGGTCGTTACCTACGCCTCCCGCATCCTCTTCACCAAGTACGGGCTCATGTCCATAGTTATGGTAGGTTGACAGGCATTGACATCGGCGTCAACCACCCTTCCGCCCTGCAGGGTCGTTAGGTACCACGCCGAGAAACCCACGCCCTTCACCGTGGTTAGGAGCAGTGATCCTGGGATAGCGTTTGCAAGACCTAGCCCTTGCATCGTAACTCCGACAACCTATCTTGAGAAAGTTGAGAAGTGCCTCATTAAAGAGGAGGAGCTGCAGCACAACGTAATCGTTAAGCACGTATGCGATGGTTCCGAGGAGATCTACATCTACCCGAATGAGGTTTGGAGCAGCGTTAAGGACAAGTATATAGAGCCCCTCCTCAGCGGCGAAGCTCCTAGGAATCCAGGGCTTTTGCTGATCGGTCCTCCAGGGACCGGCAAGTCTTCAATGCTACACATCCTCGCTACTAGCCTGGGACTGAATGTTGTTAGGATAGACCCTTCATCTATCCTAAGCGAGTTCATAGGTAGATCTGAGCAGAATTTAGCGAAGATATTCAAGGCTGCTGAGGATAACGAGCCCAGCATCATAATCGCTGACGAAGCTGAATGGGTGCTTGCACCGAGAAACCTTAGCCAGGTAACGGACTTCGCATTGACGCATGTAGGCATGATGAACGTGGTGCTCACTAAGCTGCAGAGCTATCATAGAAAGAGATCAATACTGTTTGCCGCGGCCACCAACATGCCGCCTTCGCACCTGGACCAAGCGCTGCTCAGATCGGGAAGGTTTGGGAAGCCTATCTTCGTTCCCCTGCCCGATGTAGAGGCGGCTAAGGAGTACATGACTATCAAGGGGATCGATCCTAAGAGAGCCGAGGAATGGGCTAGGAAACTCGTTAATGCAGGTGCCAGCTTCGCCGACATAGCTGCGGCCACCGAAGACCTGCTGCAGGGAAAGGAGCCTAGGCTGGAGGTTAGCAAGAGAAGGGGCTACGTGAGGTTTGCTCCGAGTGCTGTCCTTCCGAGGGAGGAGGTTGAGAAGCTGCTTAGGCTTCTAGGACCTCACACCAAGCTCCACATCAACGCACCTATGGTTACAGCCCTGCCCGTGGTGGCTTCGCTGGCCTACTACAGCGGTAGGCAGCTGATCCTGGTAACCGAGGAGCGGTACCTAGACGAGGTAGCAATAACAGCAAGCATGACCAAGAGCCTCGTAGTCGTGTTGACTAACTACGTATCGGATCACGCATTGGCATACACGTTCCTTAACATAGAAGCTCCAATAATTTATGTAGGTAGCAGAAAGCCTAATGATGTACCGAGCTATCCACTCAGAATATCAATTAAAAAGAGGAGTGTGCTAGAAGCAATACTAAGATTCTTCGAGATAGCATACAATGGTAAAGACATAGAGAAGCTCTTATCGCTACCCGATAGAAGGTTCGAAGAAGTTATTGGGTACCTGCCCTGTACTAGAAAGAAGCGTTTAGGAGAGCTCTTATAATATGAGTCACGTACAAACCATACACATAATTTCTGGAACTATCCTATCATAGCGTCTAACAATGTCCAAGAGCTCTTCATAATCTTGTATCTTGGATACGCGTCCATAGTGATAGACTAATGTGTAATAACGATTCAAGCTATAGCCATACCTTGATTTTAATTGCTGTTCTCTAGACAGTATATCAATAAGCTCTTTAGCTATGCATAGAGTCTTTGTCCATGCTACTGCTTGCTCAGCATCATATGACGTTATTGCTGGTCGTGAAAGCCTTATAATTCTGTCGATACACTCACCTAATCCATAGAACCTGATCTCCATCTCGATAGCGACACTAGGCCTGGCTAACGATTCAATTTTGTATAACTTCGTTCTACATTTACCTACACGAACGTTTAGGTCAGAAACGTAGGTATAGAAGATTACCTCTTTTGATGCCTTGTACAGTGCATGGAAATCTATGATAATGGGATTAGATTCGTATCCATGACCAAACCAATCTATCTCCATAAGATAAGGGTTTATCGTTGTTGAAAGTTTTGTAATCCCTACATGTTCCTCTTCTAAATCGTGTTTTGCTCTGAATCTCAGTACCGCGAACATACCATTCATAACCATGCATAGCTTCGATTTAATATATCTCATGAGCTACAGCATTGGCAATGCTTCTTCTCTTCTTCTCTGGATGCCCATGTACATGATTGTGTAGATTGTGTATGCTATTGTCGCTAGTTGTCTATAGTCCTCTTCATTGTTGCTAAATGCTATTCGTTTTAGGTCTAGCATACATGAACCTGGTTCTCCGCATATACCCAGCTCGTTAAGGGTCTTTGCTATCACGTCGTATAGCGTGGTTCTCGAGGCTGGTGAGAGGTTCACGTACTTCGCTCGCTCAACCATCGCTATGACGAAGGTGCTGAGCAGCTCCGCACACTGCTGCTTATCAAACATGCTCACGAGGGGGTGCTGGAGCTTCATGACGCATGTGACGATCTCCATCGCCCTTGCTGGGCGGTGGCCCCTCTCCCTAATCT
>QMWY01000175.1 GCA_003661865.1 Thermoprotei archaeon | reverse complement strand
GCTCGTAAGGGTGAGCACTATGGAGTCGGCCGTGGACACTGCGGCGGCTACAATGCTTGTGAACACAAAGGCTGCTAAGAGGGGATGTGCGTAGCCGAGTAGTACTGGTGTTACTAGGTCCCTATCCCTAACGACGGGGAACTCCCCAGCAATCGCGAGGCCGCGCGCCACCAACCCCGTAAACGTGACCAGAGCTGTGTAGGTCAGGCCGAAGAGCGCGAAGTACACGATCATCCTCCGCAGGGCGTTTCGGTCCCTAGGCATGTATATCCTCTGAACAACCTGGGGGTTCGTAACGGCGAAGAAGATCCAGGGGATAGTGTAGGCGAGGAACACCGCTAGGCTCCACGGAGCCCTGAGCCCCAGGTACCCCTCCCTGCCCAGGAGGCTGAACGCCTCCGCAACGCTTATGCCTCGGGATGGCGCTAGGAAGAGCGCCACCCATAGAACGAACCCCGTGGCTGCGGTAAGCATCCACAGGCCCTGGAAGGCATCTGTTGTCGCAACACTCCATATCCCGGCCATGGCCGTCCATAGGAGCACCACCGCCGCCCCTATAGACACGCCCAGGGGGTAGCCCCCGGGTACCGCGGCGAAGAGCTTGCCTATGCCTACTAGCTGAGCTGATGCGTAGGGTATAAGCGCTACTAGGTAGAGCGCAGCGACTAGGACCTGGAGAGCCCTAGAGCCGTAGAGGCTGCCGAGCATCTCCGCTGGGCTTACCCAGCCCCTACGCCTCGCCTCTTCCCATACGCGGGGTGCGTAGAGAGTCAGGAGCGTTAGCGTTGCGATCAGGTAGAGGAGCTCGAAGCCCAGGGCGCCGACGCCCGTCGCGTAGCTAAGCCCGACAAGCCCCACCATCATGAAGGCGCTGTAAGTAGTTGCCGCGTAAGTCATGGCGCTTAGGAACCCCCCTAGGCTGTACCCTGCCACGAAGTAGCCTCGGGAATCAGCACCAGCCCTTCTCCTAGAAGCCACTGCTATGGCCGTGCCTAGGAGGAGGTAGAGCGCTAAGAACCCAAGGCCTAGGAACGGGTCTAGCCCCGCCAAGCCTCACCACCCCTCAGGTACGCATAGGTTACGGCTACGTGGAGCGCTGCGAGGAGCAGCCAGAAGGCGTAGAGCTCGGCACCTCTACACCTTGCTAGTAGACCGTAGGGGATGGCATAAGCTAAGAGGAGGGCCGCCATACTCCATAGGGCATAGGCAGCTGTGCGCAGCGCCATCAAAGACCACCGAACGTTTGTAAGTAAGCTAACGAATAAAAGTTTTCCGAATATTAGGGTGGTAGGGAAACCTACGCAAGGGGCCCGCCAGTGGATAGCAGGGCTAGGGTGCTGAACCTGCTGCGCTCCAACCCCCGGGGGCTTAGGCAGGCAGACATAGCCCGCGCCCTAGGGCTCTCGAGGAGCAGGGTGTCCGAGATCGTTAGGGAGCTCGAGCGGGCAGGGCTTGTGAGGAGGGTTAGGGAGGGCTCTATAGAGCTCGTAGTACCGGTTGATCGCGGTGCTAGAGGGCCTCGCGAGCTCTCGCGCCAGGTTAGGCTGGGGATCGTGTGGTCGAGCGAGTACCCCTTCATAGCGGTGTTCGCAAAGCTCCTTAGGGATAGGATCGGTGCCGATCTGCAGGTCGTGGTCTACAGCAACGGGCTGGACGCGACGTGGGACCTCATAGGGGGGAGGATCGACCTCGTGCTAAGCCCCCTGGTTACCCAGGCGCTCTTCTACTCCCTCACAAGCGCCCTTAGGATAATAGGTGGCGGGGCTGCGGGCGGGGCCTCGGTGTTCTACAACCCCAGGGGGGTCCCCGGGGTCACGAGCTCCACCCGCGCATCAACTATGGACCTCTGCATATCGAGGGCCTTTAAGGAGCTGGGGTATGGGGAGAGTGTGCGGCTCTACCAGGCTAGGGGAAGCGATATCGTGCATAGTATAGAGCTCGGCAGGGCCCAGCTCGTTGCTGTGTGGGAGCCCCTGGCGACCAGGCTTAGGATGGAGGGGTTCAGAGAGGTTGCGACATGCCTAGAGCTAGGGATAGTGCACTGTTGCACGCTGGCAGCCCCTAGTGATATGGAGTGGGAGGAGCTGAAGAGGCTGGCGATGCTGTACCAGGAGGCGATCAACACCTTCGCTAGGAACCCCGAGCCGTGGATAGAGTGGTACTCAGCTAGGGTTGGTATAGAGGCCAGTGCTGTTAGGAAGGCGCTCAGCTCCTACGTGTACGTACCCTACGTAGATGTCGAGGGGGCTGTGAAGATGCTTAGGGATGCAGGGGTATCGGTACCCAGCCCAACGGTTCTCCGAGAGGCTGTCCTAGAGGTTGCGAGGTAGCCCATCAGGGGTGCGCGGCTATGGAGAGGTACCCCGTGGTCTCCGAAAAGGGCGAGATCCTCGGGTTCGTAGCCACGTCCAACGACTTCACAGCGCTTTTCGATAGGAAAGGCAGGATCGCTAAGCTGTACCTCTGGCTAAGCAGCTCCACGGCCATCGGGGTGGATGGTCTTGTGAGGGGCAGGGCTCTACGCGTAGATGGCGCAGAGATAGACGTTGTTAGGGCGCTCGAGGATATACCGTGGCCCGTGATCTACTCGTCGAAGAGCCTTGAGGAGTACGTCGAATGGGTCCAGGTGCAGGTAGGGGATGCGATCAGGGGCAAGAGCGTCATGGTGAACTTCAGCGGGGGTAAGGACTCGATGTCGGTACTAGCCGTGCTTACAGAGCTTAGGCGCCGCGTAGACTTCGAGCTGTATGCCGTATACACCCATGTGCCGTTCCTAGAGCTCAGGAGAAGCATAGGGTTCGTGGAGCACGTCAGTAGGAAGCTCGGTGTCGACATAGAGATCCTCGAGGGGGATAGGAGGCTTATGGAGAAGAGGCTCGTTGAGGACGGCCTGCCCTTCAGAGGGTGGAGGTGGTGCACCTACATGAAGCTCAAGCCTATAAAGCTCCTGAGGAAGAGGCTGAGGCCCGACATCGCTGCCGATGGGGATAGGCTGGCCGAGACATTCAAGAGGTTCCGCAGGCTGTACGGCATGTCTCCCAAGAGGCCCAGGATCCTCAGCGGTAACAGGATAAAGCCCGTGTACGTATGGACGGTCCTCGATGTCGTCCGCACGGTTAGGGAGACGGGCTGCGTGCACCCCGACTACATAGAGGGGCAGCCGCGCGTAGCATGCATGCTCTGCCCCTACAAGTCCCTACACGAGATACCGCCCGACTTCATCGATAGGGTCGAGGATCCTGGGGTTATCGAGAGTGCGCTGAAGACGAGCTACAGGAGGAGGTACGAGGACCTCGGCATACCATGGGAGGACTTCCTAGAGCAGCACCTATGGAGAATGCACCCCGAGGCTGCTAGGACCTATTGGAGCGTTAGGAGAGCCCTCAAGCGGATGGTGCTTGAGCAGGTGGAGGCGGACTACGTAAACACGCTGTTCACAACCATGTGGAGGAGCCCGATGCCCAGAGCACCTGTCGTGGGGCCTGAGGAAGCGTTCCGCAGAATAGCTGAGTTCGTAGTCCAAGGTCTAGACACCATGATCGCTGCTGAGGGGCTTGAGGAGCTTGTGGCCGGGATCGGGGAGTAGGTTGATTAGGGGCTGTGACTACCATTACCTGCATTGCACCTACACGTTCTCGAACTAGGGGTTCTGTTCGCGGTATTGGCGGGGCTAGCAGGCGCCGTAGCACCCGTATCTGCAAGGCTTGCCAAGGTGCTGGTCACAGCCTTCGTGGTCATGTCCTCGGTATTTGTGGGGTCGGAGGCGCTGCAGGTATGGGTAGCGGGCTCTGCTAGAGTGCTAGGTGCATT
>QMWY01000174.1 GCA_003661865.1 Thermoprotei archaeon | reverse complement strand
TCAGGTCGACTTCACCATGTCCGCATACGCGGCGATAGCCGTGTGCGCGGCGGTCGGCGACGACTACGTGTCCGCGGAAGTCAACGTGTACAGGGGAGGAGAACTGATAGCGACCAACTACACTAGGGCAGACCCCAACGACCCGTACTGCATTATAAAGGTGGATCCTGGGGAGTACGCTGTGAAGGTCGCGTACTGGACGTACGAGTACGAGGCCACCGTGTCCGTCGCGCCGTTCGAGGTCGAGTACGTCAACGTTTCGTGGGTGTCGACCGGCCCGACCCCGCTCACGTTCTTCGTGCCGTTCGTGGGGGAGGTCAGCCCTCTCGCTATGGCTGTGTCGCTAATAGTTGTGGTAGCCCTGATATGGGTGCTTAGGAGGTTCATGTACTGACGATAAAGCATTTTTAATTTTTTGCCCTACTATAGGTTGGTGTTGTTGATGGAGTTCAGGGACGTTGCCATAGCCGTGATCATAGTCGCACTACTGTTGCCGATAATAATAACGACGGTTCTGGTCGCGCCAATAATACCGGCCAAGCCAGCAGAGAAGACATACTCGGTTGACTTCTCCTTCTTGTCATCATACAGGCTGTACTGGCTAAACTACGAGAGGAGTAAGTACGAAGTATGGGCGGTAGGCTTCTCCTTGACAACCGAGGGCGCAACGCCCGTAGTGCTGGCTATGGTGCCCGAGCCCTCGGCTAGGCCCCTCGCTATACCGGCATTAGGTGATGACTACTTCAAAGTGCCGATAAGGCTTACGATCTGGGCTTACGAGGGGGACACACAGGCATCATACAGTAGCGTCAGCATTACCCTACAGTTCCCCCAGAATGCACCGCACGGCTACGAGCTACAGTACTGTGCCGAATTCTCACTACTGCTCAAGCCGGGCAGGTACACCATCGTGCTAGATATCGATAACGCACTATTCGGCGGATACCTAGGTTCGCTTACGTACACCTTCGAGCTGTTCGAGGACGGCTCGTTCACCCAACCCGCACTACTTACTCCTGTGTCCGAGCAAGAGCCTCCGCCAGAACCCGAACCGGGATTGCAAGAGCCCAGTAAATACGTACTCAGCATATCGGCGGTAGGCCCAGGCACTACGGATCCAAAGCCGGGAAGCTACACGTTTGACGAGGGCACTAAAGTGGTTGTGAGGGCGATACCGCACGACAACGCTAGGTTCAAGGAGTGGATTGTTGACGGAAAGTACAGGCTGTACAGCACAGAGATAAGCATAGAGATGTATGACGACCACTCCGCCACGGCCTACTTCGAGGAGGTAGCTGAGGAACCGCCGCCAGAGGAGACGGGCACGATATACGTGAGGACCTACCTAGGCAGGGGAAGTAGCGATGGCGTGTGGATGACCAAGGGGGGCAGATCCGACTTAGGAACCCCTCCAGAATACAGGCCAACCGACCTAAGCGGACACAAGGCACATGTGGTGGTAAAGCTGTACACGGGCGAGGTACTTGCAGAACTAGATACGGACGAGGAAGGCTACGGCTCCGCGGAGATACCTAAACTGTCGTTCCTGTCACTAAGGGTCGAGGCCACTTTCACGGCGTTCGGCAAGGAGCTCAAGGTGCATGGATCTATAGAGGCTAGCTCTGCATACTTCGGAGGCACCGTACATATTGCGAAGGCACTGCCCGACGCCAAGCTGACCGTCTCGCTAGCTAGGTACAGGGACGGCAGGTATGTGCCGTTCGACAAGAGCACAAGCATACGGCTTGAGCTACTTAGGTACGGCATGAAGATAGGCGAGAAAACCGCGTCATCAAACCTATACTTCCCGCAGGTAACCCTAAGCGTGCCGTTCTATAAGTTGCCCGGCAGGTTCTCGGTAAGGGGTAGCTACGGGGGCTATGTGGTCGAGAGCGGAGAGGCATACCTGCCCGACCCATGGTCAGCGGACTGCGTCGGACTAGTGTTCGCAGAGACTCCGGTGCCGGAGAGGGAGTTCCCAGTAAACGTTAAGACCGGTCACCTGCTGGTTAGGTCTACGATAGTGTTACCAGACGGCTCGGTGTCGTACGTGAGGTCATTCGTCAGGATAAACTACCAAGCCTACGGCTCTGATGCATGGTACTTCGACTACGAGGCATACACAAACGATGACGGGACTTACGTGATAATACCTGTCGAGGCGTGCGGCAAGTACTACGAGCCTTGGCCCTTCGATACTTGGCGCACCAAGTACGGCGTGAAGATGGCGTACGCGTTCGGCAAGTACGAGCACTACGAGGAGCTGGTGGTCGAGCCCGACAAGCAGTACACCGTGGAAGCCAGATGGGAGCAGAAACCGACATCAACGCTCGCGTTCATAGGCGTAGGGCTGGTCGATGCTAGGTGGCTTGTCACGTCACTCGCAACAGCATTAGTAGTGCTAATAGTGCTCAGGCGCATGACGCAGTAAGCCTAAAAAGCTTGGCTAATTTTTATAAATCGTTGCATGATAGCATGTACTGGTGGTAGCATGGCCGAGGTCAAACCGGCAATAGCACTTAACATTACCGCCCTACCGCTTATAGGAGCCGCGTGCGGCGCAATAGCCTACAACAGTATAGCTGGTATCGGGCTTGGTCTGATATATGGGCTTTTCCTTGAGCTGGTGTTGCTGTTCGGCGCGGTACCAATATTGGGCCAGATTTTCTCGTGGTACGTGTGGATGCCCGTGATTAAGGGGTGGATCACGAACCTAAGCGGGATGGACTTCAGCAACAGCGTATGGCTTATCGCGGACTACATAGCCATAGCCATGTCAATCCTTGTCAGCATAATAATACCGCTCTGCATATACCTATCCGAGAAAGCATGACTAGAATAAGCTTAAATATCTTTCAAAACTAGCTTCTAACGGTGCCTGTGAAATGAGGTACCCGTCACTCCCGATAACCACCGGTTGCACCAAGAGGATGTTTTCCTGTGGTGATGCGCCTTGAGGAGGGAACTGTTACTGCTGGTTGTGGCGATGTTCGCCGCGTTCGCGCTCGGGGTGATAGTGACTGTAGCCTACAGGACGGACAACACGATAAGCACTGCCAACATATGCGGGGAGGTTAGTGTCAAGTACAGGTTCGTGGCCCCTAACGGCACCACCGTGTATGTGCTGGAACCGAAAAGGGCCACGATCCTCGGGTACACGTCGGTTGAGTACTACGTGGGTGACTTGAAGATAGGCGGGGACTACATAGTGGTCATAGACATAGCGGTCGAGTTCACGATGACAGACATGAAAAACGCGACCGTGTTGTTTGAAATAACCTCAGGTCCCGGAGCCTATAAATCGACGTATGTGCAAGTCACCGGAGGGGAGGGGAGCATTACGTACACGAGGACCGGAAGCATAGAAGTAGGCACCGTGAGCGAGATATTCGGCGACGTGCCTGGGACGTACACAAAGGAGTGGGGATTCAACGTGTCCATAGGCGGCATCGGTCTGGACGGCGAGTACTACACGGCCTATAAGGAGGGAACCTGTTCGCTCACGGTTACCGTCGAGGTGACGTTCAAGCCGGAGCCGTCAATAGAGATAACCTCGGTAAGCGCCAAAGTCGGGTACGAACCACACAGCACCATGTCCATAGTCAGGCTGTTGGGCATGTAGGTGGTGATCTGGGATGGATGGCGTTAACAGGTCTCTTGCCTTAGTGTTGACGATCGCGGCCGTATTTACATCGTCCATGTTCGTCGCCGTGCTTTACTACAGATCCATACTCGTCAACGACAGCATATCAATAGGCGGTAAGCTGGACGGAAACGTCAAGGTCGGGCTTTGGGTGGTTGACAGGGAGAGCGGCAG
>QMWY01000173.1 GCA_003661865.1 Thermoprotei archaeon | reverse complement strand
GTCTCGATGTTCGTAGAGGTCTCGGCGCTGATACTGGTGCCCGGGCTCAAGGACCCGGAGCTCGCCTACCCAATACTGATAAAGACGGTGCTGCCCGTAGGCGCCTCGGGCCTAGTGCTCTCAGGGCTCATGGCCGCGGTTATGAGCAACGCCGACAGCATGCTCCTAGCACCCGCAACCGTGGTTGCGAAGGACATATTCGCTCCACAGATGAGCGATAGGGGGCTCCTAACCACCTCTAGGGTACTGGTCCTGATCCTCGGGCTCGCAGCGATAGCTGCGGGTATAGCGAGGGCTGATGTGCTTTACTGGCCAGTCCTAGCCTTCGATGTGCTCTTCGCAGCACTGTTCGTACCCCTTACCCTAGGGCTGTGGTGGAGGAGGTACAACTGGGCTGGCCAGCAGCGGGGATCATCGTGGGGGCCGTAGCAAGGATAGCTCTGGAGTACGCCTTCAACGCAGGGCTGGTATCGGAGTGGTGGATACCCAGCTTAGTATCCCCACTGCTATCCCTCATAGCCTCAGTGATGGTAACCCTAGTAACGCCACCGCCCAGCGAAAAGGAGCTGTAGCTCATGAAGAGGGCCCGGGATGTACTAAAGTGTAGATTGGTACCCGAAACCCCTTGGAAAGGGGTAAAACACCTTTTTACCCATCGAATCTCCACGTTAGCTTCTCCTAAACCCTATTCATAACCCTGCTATGAAGAGCAGTGCTCCAACAGCGATCGCTAGGAATATAGGGCCAAGGAGCCCGAGTGGTGGCTGTATTGCTGAGCTCCTTACCTGTGCAGTGGATGGCGTAGGGTTTGCACTGGTAGCCTTTGTAGTGCTTAGCCTATGCGTTGTGGTGTGCGGTGTAGGTCTTGAAGCTGTTCCTGCACCAGTACCTGGTAGATATATGGTTATAGTAGCTGTACCTCCTATTGTGCTGGGCTGTACTTAGAACCCCTATGAGAATGGCTGTGAGCAGGACTAGGGCTGGGACCCTCACCTATGGACACTGCAGCGAAGTGCACATACAATTCCTAAAACTCCTGGGGTCTGAAAGCCTTAGGGAATACCGGGATTCTTTAGGAGCTGGGTACGCGGGACGCGATCGCTATGACCTGTGAGCGCAGCTCATCGCTGAGTAGCTGAGGCGGAACGCGCTTCCCGACAAACCTCTTATCTATGGGGTCTGAGGAGAACATGGCCTCGCTCACAACCCCTAGGAACTCCCGCGGGGGGAGTATCGCCACAGCCCTCACCTCACCAACCCTAACGCTGCTGAGATTCGTAACCACGGTTAGCCCCAGCCTTCCCGCAGCTACCCGGGCCACGAATAGGTTTCTAGACCCTTCCAAGTGCTGAACCCTAACAACTTCAGCCCCGATCACATCAACCGCGTACTCAGGCCTATTCTCATCACCTAGGAGGATCCTGTTACGTAGCCCAGCTAGGACTGCTAGAGAGTACCTCATCTCTGCTATGGCAAGAGTTCTCGGAGCCTCTAGCTTGGGGATGGGCTGCTTAGGAAGCAGCAACTCTCTAAGCTCCGAAGTAACCTCAAGCAGCTTACGAACCTCCGGAGTATCGGCTAGCATCTCAGCCGGTAGGTAGCTGTACCTGATCCTCAGCAGAAGCCTCTTAACCTCATCAACGAGGGCCGCAGCCCTAGACTTGTTAAGGGGCCAGGGAAGTCCCCACTGCCTAACCCTTCTACTCAGCCTCTGAACAGCATCTAAGGCGACTAGGATCCGGTAGTCCTTTGCCGTATCCATGGAACCCCCTCGCATCACTGATCCGCATAGGCTCTATAATACTGTGGCTCCCGCAGGGTCATTCCCAAGGAGCATGGTTAGCCCTATTTCTCCCTCCCCTTACTACCTCTAGGTGTCTTCCCATGATACGCGCGGTGTCGTTCGATGTTTGGAACACCCTGCTAAGCCTAGACGCTATGTTCACCGTGTTCACAAGAGGGCTCTCCGAAGTCATTGGGGCTCCGCTAGACAGGGTTAGGGAGGCTCTGCTAAGCAGCTATAGAGAGGCCAAGAGCGCCAGGAGAATGGGAAGGATCGAGGAGAACCCCGTAACGTATTCACAGAAGCTACTGGCTTCCCGGCTCGGGGTAGAGCACGATGATGTTAAGCGGGGAGCTGCACGAGCCCTGCTCTACGTGGATAAGGAGCTTCTCTTCCCCGATACCCTCCCCGCTCTTGAGAAGCTGCGATCTAAGGGCTTTACGCTAGGGGTGGTGGGCAACACACTGTTCTGGCCTGGGAGCTACACGAGGTTCATACTTGAGAAGCTGGGGCTAGGGCACTTCCTCAAGGTTCAGCTCTACGCAGATGAGGTAGGTGTTTCGAAGCCTGATAAGAGGATCTTCCTGAGGTTCTGCAGCGCTGTATCCGTAGACCCGGGAGAAGCTGTGCATGTGGGGGACGGGGTGGTTGAGGACGTGGCAGGAGCCCTGTCAGCATCTATGAGGGCCATACGTATAGACCGCGGAGCTCAGAGGAGGATCGTTGTTAAGGAGATAGGTTTAGCAGTTGTGAAGAGCTTAGAGGAGCTGCCCGAGGTGCTGGAAGAGCTTGTGTAGAAGGGATAGGCGGTTACGGATTTTCAAGACCCCTCTTCTCCACCTCTATCCCGAGCCTACTTAGGATCGCGCGGGCCGCTATGACCCCTGTGGCGGCGGCTATGTTTATCCCCCTCGAGAGCCCTGCACCGTCACCCGCGGCGAATATCCCCGGTACGCTTGTTTCGAGTTCTCGGCTCACCCTAACCCTAACGCTGTAGAACTTGATCTCGGGTGCGTAGAGCAGGGTGTAGCTCGAGGCGACACCGGGCATGATTACGTCGAGCCTCTTCAAGGCCTCTATGATGTTTGCCACGACCCTGTAGGGGTACGCCATCCCTATATCGCCCGGTGTCACGTCCTTGAGTGTGGGCTCCACAACGCTCCTCTCAATCCTGCTCCACGTACTCCTCCTACCAGCCTCGAGATCCCCGAACCTCTGTATAATTGGCTTCCCACCGCCGAGCTTCGTAGCGAGCCTAGAGATGCTCTTACCGTAGGCAATCGTGTCTTCCAGGGGATCGGTCAGTCTGACGGTTACGAGGAGTGCGAAGTTGGTGTTCCTAGTCCTCCGGGTAAGGTAGGACTCGCCGTTGACACCCACGGTCCCATCATCGTACCTCTCCTCAACAACGAAGCCGTAGGGGTTTGTGCAGAAGGTCCTGACCTTATCGTCGTAGACCCGGGTGTACATTATTATCTTCGGATCCCTAACCCTCTTCGTAATAGGCTCGGTTACGTAGGCCGGTACCTCAACCCTAACACCTATGTCCAGAGGCCCGGGCTCGACCTCGATCCCCAGCTCCCCCGCAATCTCGTAGAGCCACCTAGCGCCGCTGCGCCCCGGGGCTAGGATCACGTAGCGGGCCCTTATGGTGCCGCGGCGCGTGAGCAGCTCGAAGACCCCGCTTCTCTTAACAACCTTCTCCACACGGGTCCCCGTATGTATCGCCACCCCCAGCTTCTGGAGGTGCTCAGCCATGTTCTCGATAACCCGGGGCGTGTTCTCGCTCCCGATCAGCCTCTGCGGAGTCGGGACGAACTTCGCTCCCGCCTTGGCCGCTAGGCGCTCGAGCTCCTCAGCCTCCTCCGGGTCTAGGGTGTAGACGCGCTGGGGGGCTCCGAACCTAAGGAATACCTTGTCCACGTACTCGACCAGCTGCATAGCCTCGTCCCAGCTCCCAAGGAGCTTGTCTAGGTCCCCGCCGACGTCAGGCCTCAGGTTTATGATCCCGCTGCTGAACGCCCCGGCACCGCCAACCC
>QMWY01000172.1 GCA_003661865.1 Thermoprotei archaeon | reverse complement strand
CTTGAGTTCAAGAGGATACAGTTCACCCCGGACCTCCTCCCCGCCGACATCATAGGGACCATGGTTTTCAATCCTAAGACGGGTGAGTTCAGCGTTAGAAAGGGTCCTATATTCACCAATATCTTGCTTGCTGATGAGATAAACAGGGCTTCCCCAAGGACGCAGTCGGCGCTCCTAGAAGCAATGCAGGAGAGGCAGGTAACGATAGAGGGGGTGAGCTATAGGCTCCCTGACCCGTTCATAGTGCTGGCTACGCAGAACCCGATCGAGATGGAAGGTACATTCCCACTACCCGAAGCACAGCTCGACAGGTTCCTGATAAAGCTCGTCGTTGATAGGCCCTCGCCTCGGGGTTTGAGAACCCTAATATCGTCCATAGATAGGATCGAGGAGGAGGTTGAGAACCTCAAGCCCGTGGCTTCGGTGGAGGACATATTCTCGGCGAGGGAGGCGGTGCGGAAGGTCTACGTAGACGACTCGGTGGTCGACTACATAGCGTCGATAGTTGAGGAGACGCATAGGCACCCCGCGGTTAGGCTCGGTGCCTCGCCGCGCGCGGGCATAGCTATGTACAAGCTGGCTAGGGTGTGGGCCCTCATGGACGGCAGGGACTACGTGATACCCGACGATGTTAAGGCTGTTGCAGAGCCCGTGCTCGTACACAGGATCCTGCTGAAGCCCGAGTACGAGTTCGAGGGGTACGGCACCTCGAAGGTTGTTAGGGATATACTTGAGAGGGTGCCTACCCCGCGCCCCTAGAACCTCCTAGAAGCACGTCTAGGTAGAGCATCAGGTACATCCCCAGCAGGAAGCTGATCGTTATTGCTAGGCGTTCCCTACCCCCTCTAGCACCGCCGCCGAAGATCTCCGGTAGTATCTCCTCAACCGTTACATAGATCATTGCGCCCCCGGCGAGCCCCATGCCTAAGCCCAGCATCGCCTTCACGTACGTGAAGGCGGCTGCCCCTAGGACCGCTGCCACCGCCTCAGCAACACCGCTCACAACCCCTACAAGCAGGGGCCTCAGCACCCTTCTCTCGGCGGATGCCAGCGGTAGGGACACGGCAATCCCCTCGGGTATGTCCTGCACGCCTATGGCGATGGCCGTAGCTAGGCCCAGAGGGGGGCTGTAGGCCGTGGTCACACCTATGGCAAAGCCCTCGGGGATGTTGTGTATTATCATCGCTAGTGCTAGGAGCCACGCCTTCCTAAGCCTGCCGCGTAGGCTCTCAAAACCCTCGTAGCCCGTAACGACGTGCTCGTGGGGCACCACCTTGTCCAGCAGAGCTATGGCGGCTACCCCTAGCGCGATCCCGAGCCCAACGCTTACGTACAGCCCCTTCTCCATGGCAGGGAGTATCAGGCTCGTGAAGCTGGCGACGAGCATAACGCCCGCGGCGAAGCCTAGGCCTACATCGACGCTCCTCTCGGCAAGCCGCGGCCCTAGGATTGCGAAGAGGGCACCTAGGCTTGTGAGGCCAGCCACCATCAGCCCGTAGATCAGCGCCAGGGCTATGGGGTTCAAGCCGTAGCCCCGCGGCTACCTCTTAGCAGCATCTACGAACGCCTGGAAGAGCTTCCAGGAGTACTCATCATCCATAGCCTCCGGGTGCCACTGAACGCCTATGAAGAATGGGTGGTGGGGCGCCTCCACAGCCTCCACGACCCCGTCGGGTGCCCACGCAACGGGTCTTAGGGCTGGTGCAACCCTCTTCACGGCCTGGTGGTGGAAGCTGTTAACAAGTAGCCTCCTAGTCCCGAGGATCCTGAAGAGCCGGGACCCCGTATCGATCTCTACCCAGTGGACCGGGTACCACATGGGTACCTCGAACTCCGAGCCCCGTATCCACCTATGCTTGATGGCGTTAGGTACCTCAAGCTCGATATCCTGGTACAGCGTGCCTCCAAGGGCAACGTTAACCACCTGTATACCCCGGCATATCGCTAGCAGCGGCTTGCCCCTGCTAAAAGCCTCCCTAACGAGGCGTATCTCAAGCTCATCACGCCCCGGTTCAACCCTACCTATACCCCGCCTAGGTTCCTCACCGTAGAACCGGGGATCAACATCTCCTCCCCCACTCAGCAGCACGGCATCTACCCTCTCTAAGACCTCGCCTACATCTAGAGAGGGGTCAGGGGGGATCACCACGGGGACCGCTCCCAGCCTGCTCAGCTTCCTAACGTAGGTCATCCTAAGCGCAAGAGCGTTATCCCTCCAGTTGAAGTAGGAGGTGACCCCTACAACAACCATTCCGCATCTATACCCGCGAGACGGTGTCACCACTCGTAGAAATACCTTACCACCGCAACCAGTCGCAGCTCCCCGCCCCGCCACCATAGGTGCTAGGTGTGCCGGAAGAGCCCTATCTGACCAGCGTTAATTTCCTCAGAGAGCGGTAGTTCTCAGCGGTGGAGTAGTTGGGTAAGCTCCTCGACTATGAGGACCTGGTGCACATAAGGCTGGTGTCGAGCCCCGAGGTCGACCCTGGTGGGAGGCGCGTTCTCTTCGTGGTTACGCGGATGAATATGGAGAAGGATAGGTACGAGTCCAACATATGGCTATACGAAGTGGATAGGGGGGTCTACGAAGCCGTTACCTCAGGGCCCAGCGATCGCTGCCCGCGCTGGGCACCCGATGGCGAGAGGTTCGCCTTCATATCGAGGAGGATGCTGCGTGAGGAGGAGAAGGGTGCTGAGATATGGATAGGTAGGGTCGGTGGTGGCGAGCCTAGGCACCTGATAACATTTCCGCTGGGCGTTAACGCCATTGAGTGGAGCCCTGATGGTGAGAGGCTAGTCGTCGTCGCCCCCGAGGGTAAGCCTGAGGAGGATGTTAAGCGTATCGAGGACCTCCCGGTGTGGTTCAATGGCGTGGGCTACGTCTACAACATTGATACCCACCTCTACATAGTCGATGCGAGGAGCGGTGAGAAGGAGAGGGTTACTGAGGGAAGGGTCAACGTAAGGGCCGCTAAGTGGAGCCCTGATGGCGATAGGATAGCGTACCTAGTGTCTAGGGATAGGCTGAAGCCCTACCTCGTTGACCTATACGTGTACGACGTGCGCGAGGGCAAGCACACCAAGATCGTCGAGGGGTTCACCGCATGGGACCTGGACTGGAGCCCCGATGGGGAGTACATAGCGTTCCTAGGCCATAAGAGGCCTCGGGGGCTGACGAGCCACAACAGGATATGGGTGGTCCCTGCAGAAGGTGGTGAGCCGCGCTGCCTAACCTGCGAGCTCGATAGGAATACGCGCAACACTATGAACAGCGATGTTAGGGGCCCGAGCTGCGCCCCCTCGCTGAGGTGGGGTGAGGACAAGTGGATATACTTCCTGGTAACGAACGGCGGTGTTGTCGAGCTCTACCGGGTATCGCTTAGGAGCCCACCCCAGAGGTTTATCGGCTTCGAAAAGGGGATCGTCGATGAGTTCAGCATCTCAAGAAGGGCGGAGACCGTGGCCTTCACCTACATGGATCCGAAGCACCCCAAGGAGCTCTACATACACCGCAGGAGGAGGACAGAGAGGGTAACGGAGTTCAACACCTTCTTCCTAAGCCGCGTAGAGCTAAGCGAGCCCAGGCACTTCACCTTTACCGCTAGTGATGGTGTTTCTATCGATGGCTGGGTTCTTCCGCCTCCGCGTATGGAGGAGGGTTCCAAGGTTCCATGGGTACTCTACATCCACGGAGGGCCGAAAACAGCCTACGGCTGGAGCTTCACAGAGGAGTTCCATCTCCTCGCGGCCAAGGGCTTCGCGGTGGTGTACTGCAATCCGCGGGGGAGCGATGGTTATGGCGAGGAGTTCGCTGATATAAGGTGCCGGTATGG
>QMWY01000171.1 GCA_003661865.1 Thermoprotei archaeon | reverse complement strand
GGGCACTTCGTCTCCTGCTCACTCTTCTACTTCATAGGAGCTCTGACGAACGTAGCTGTCGGGGCCCCCGACCCGATAGCCATAATAGCCTCCTACGGCCTTGGGGTCCCCGCGATGCTAATAGTGATATTCTCGACTCTCACCACGGGGTTCCTCGACATATACTCGGCGGCGATAACCTTCAAGAACATAGTACCGGGGGCGAGCGTCAAGAAGCAGATAGTGTTCGTGGGCGTGCTCAGCACCGTGATCGCCGCGCTGTTCCCCGCCGAGGCCTACGAGTGGTTCCTGCTCCTGCTCGTAAGCGCCTTCGTCCCCCTCGCCGTGATAATGGTCATGGACTACTTCGCCGCGCCCTACAACCCGGAGGAGCTGCTGGTGAGGAGCGGCCGGTACTGGTTCTGGAGAGGCTTCAACATCTACGCGATGGGCGTGTGGGCGGTGTCCTTCATCTTTTGCCTGCTCCTGAGCATAGCCTCGGTGCTCGGCGTAGACATACCAGTGGTGTCGGGCATAGCCGCGAACTACGGCACGTCACTACCCACGCTAGCGCTGACAGCCGCGCTGTACCTCCCGATAGCCCTAGCGAAGAGAAAGCGGGCGGCCTCCACATAAGAGGTGGGGCGCTGTTAACCCTCCATTTTTGCTAGGAGTAGGTATGTTAGCAGCTTGGCCGTGGCTATAAGGATCCGGGTGTTGGCCCTCAGCCTCCCGCCGACCCGGGGTTCCTCCTCCGGGGAGGAGGCTCGTACACGTACTCCCCTAACCTGTAGCTCCTCAGCCATGCGTAGAGTATGAGCTCGGCCCGGAAGCTCTCACCGAGCCTCGGGCTGAAGTCCCTGAACCTATCAATCTTTTCCTTCAGCTCCCTAGGCGTCTTAATGCTTACAACAGCGATCTACAGACACCGTACATACCGCGTATTACGCCAAGCATTGTTCGGCCTAGCAAGAAAGGTTATGAAGTTGCTCTCGAATATGCTAAGAACCTTCATCTACACGGTACTCCTCATGCTACATAGCTAGAAAGGTTTGTATATCTAGTGACGATCAGCCCCTACTTTGGTTGGAGTGGAGCAGCTCGTTAAGGTTACTCGATCGAAACTACTAGGCCACTATCCCCGTCGCTATCAGGGATAGGATAAGGTTGAAGGAAGGTGATCTCGTTAAGATGATCTACAAGGAGGAGGGGGACATAAAGATTATTCTTGTGAAGAGGAAAAAGACCGCTATCAGGATAGGCAGGAGCATCACTGTTGAAGAAATCGAGAGCGCTGTTGAGAGCATGCT
Organism: Thermoprotei archaeon; assembly: GCA_003661865.1. Taxonomy (GTDB): domain Archaea; phylum Thermoproteota; class Thermoprotei_A; order Sulfolobales; family Ignisphaeraceae; genus QMWT01. Next base: position 2,547 of record QMWY01000171.1, on the reverse strand, counting down.
AAGTGAAGCTGCTGCCAGACACTAACGTGCTCATCTACGATACTGTTGAGGACGGCGAGCACCACGATCAAGCTTCAGAGATCATTGTTAGGGCCAAGCAGATCTTCATACCGCCTATCGTTGTCCACGAATACGTATGTGTAATGCTTAGACTACTTCGGTACCCCCTTTCGTCGAGCTGAAGCTACGTGAATACCTCGAAGACGCGAGGACGGTATACATACCGGAGACCCTAGATATCCTCATCAAGTCGCTGAAGATGCTTGCAGAGGATAAGCAGGATGTTAGAGAGATAAACGACTACATAGTCTTGTCAGTAGTGCAGACACACGATCTTGTACTAGCAACATTCGATGAAAAGCTCAGGAAAATAGTGGCCAGTAGAAACGTGAAGGTGGTCCCCCTGAAACACGCTGGAACACCTATGCACCGTATATGTGTGACTACCGTGATCACTACCTGCCATAGTATGCGTAGGTGTAGCCGTAGGATATCGCCAGCTTCTTTATGCTGTCGATCGTTTCCCTGGGCGGGGAACCCGGTTCGATATTGGCTCTATCTCTTAGGGCGAGCACAATGAACACGTACCGGTGCTTGCTGCCGCGCGGTGGGCAGGGTCCTCCGTAGCCAACTTTTCCGAAGTTGTTTAGGGACTGCTGCCCCAGCCCCGGAACCTCCTCCTTCTTGGGGACACCCGCTTCGAGTGCTGTGGTGTTGCTGGGTATGTTGTAGATCACCCAGTGGATGAAGAGGCCCTTAGGGGCGTCGGGGTCTACCATCAGCACAGCGTAGTACTTCGCATCCTTGACACTGCTCCACCGCAGCGGCGGTGAAACGTCCTCACCATCGCACGTGTACACCCTAGGTATGACTCCTCCAAGAGTAAATTCTGAAGAGGAGACCTCCACACCCATCGGCACATCGCCCACCATAGACCTGACGACAGCTTCGACATCGAGCTGAACCTGGGGCTTCTCCCCCTCCCGCACTCCGTGGTAGAGAAGCTGTAGCGCAACAGCAGCCGCGACTGCGAGGATCAGGACTAGGGCCAGTACCACGATTATAAACGAGGTTCTGACCAACTATACACACCCAAGGAGTTCATCCCAAGACAGGTAAAATCTCTTGATATAACACTGCGCAGCATTCTCAAGACCTCCTCAATTCGATCCCACGGCCTACACACCAACCCCTCTGAGGAAACTACGCCTCGTTATCTGACGAGAGATGCAGAGAGAACTTACCCTTGCGGAGACCCTGACAACTCCGCGTTCCCCGGTTTCTCAACCGCGTCAGCTTCTCCTAATCCTCAGCACCGGCATTGCGTTGGGGCGCAGCCCGAGACGTTGCCCAGGGCGAGCACACCTCCGCCGACCACCACATACTGGATCGTGTTCTCACACTCGTAGTACTCGATCATGGAATCCGGCATACCGTCCACAGCTCTGCCAAGAGGCTGTACGCAACACCTATAGAGTCGTCGGGGGAACAGGGCTATGTCCATGGAGGGTTTCATAACGAGCTGCTTCTCCCCGGAGACCTCTGCGTGTACATGCAGAACAGGCGCTATCATGATGAGAAGGAGCAGGAACGTGAAGATCCTCTTCATCTCCGTCCGCCTTTCATCGCCTTCAAGGAGCCCTCGGTTTAATAACTAAATATAACTTGCTTCCCCCTTTGCACCGCCGCGGCTTCAGCCTATTCACATCTCTGGATCCTGCGCGCGTGATCGGCCGGGCGCCCTCCGCGTGGTTGAAGAATGTTTTTAGGTGTTCGGCGCTGTGGTTTTCGGTGCGGGGGCCTTCGTGATCGCTGAGGTGTGGGTATGAGTGCTGTTCTCGGGTTCCCGATATACAGGTTGCTGAAGAGGCTGCTGAGGCTCTTCGCTAGGTACAAGACCCTGCTCGCCCTATCGCTCCTCGCACCCATGGTCGTGGTCAATGCCCTCCTATTCTACTACGTAGAGGTTGTCGTGGGGGGCAGAAGCGATCTCGACCTGTGGGCCGCGTTCTACTGGGCCATCGTGACCATGGCCACCGTCGGCTACGGCGATATAGTTCCCAAGACCTTCTGGGGCCGCGTGGTGGCCACCGAAGCGATCGTGGCCGGCATAGCGGTCTTTACACTGATGGTGACGACGCTAGCCGAGTTTTTTATGCATCAGACGCTGAAGAGGATCATGGGCTGGGGCAGGTTGAGGAGGGTGGACGTGGTCGTCGTAGGCTCAACAGAGATCTGCCGCGAATCTATAGAGGAGCTGAAGCTGAACATGCCCGGCGCCAGAATCGGGTGGGTGCTCGAGAAGAGGCCCCGGGAGATACCCGAGGACGTGGACTTCGTTGTTGGTAGCCCAACCGATGAGAATACGCTGAGCAGGGCGGGTATCAAGGGGGCGAAGTACCTCATAGTCTGCGTACCGAGCGATTCGAAGGCCATCCACATAGTCCTGACGGCTAGGAGACTCAACAGGAACCTGAGGATAGTCGCCATAGCGAACAGCAGCAGGGCGCAGGAGTTGCTCCGCGAAGCAGGTGCCTCTACAGTCAT
>QMWY01000170.1 GCA_003661865.1 Thermoprotei archaeon | reverse complement strand
AGTATGCTCTTCAGCATCGCTATATCGCTTCCCCTACGCACGTAGCTCAGGGCTACGTAGTCAAACCCCTTTTCAAGTGCGAAGTCCAGGTTCCTCAGATCCCTAGGCGTTAGCGCCGGTAGGTCGAACTCCTTGTTCGTAACAACGAGCGCCTTACGCGACTTTATAACGGCATCGGTAAGAGCAGCTACCTCAACCCTATTCCGGGATACGTCACTGACCCTCATCCTCACCTTGCCATCGTCCATAACTATGACGTCGCCCACCTCTAGCTGGTCGAAGACCTCGCGGGATGGTAACGGGATCTCCCTCTTCTCAGCAGAACCCTTCTCGCTAGGGACTATGTACGCGGTCTCACCCTTCTTGAGAACCATTGGGGGCTCTACGGTACCGAGCCTTATCGAGGGCCCCGTCAGGTCGCCTATGAGTGCGACGAAGCGACCCGTGATCTTCTCCGCCTTCCTGACGTACTCTACGTAACGCGCCCATACGGACTCGTCGCTGTGCGTAAAGTTTATGCGGAACGCTGAGGCTCCCTCCAGAACTGCGTTAACAACTATGTCGAGGCTGTCCATCGATGGGCCGAGAGAAGCGATTATCTTGCATCGCAAATCCTGGTGCCCATAGTGCGAATAGCCGCGGAGGGTATATAGGATCTTGCCCCTACAGCACCTCGGGCAGCGGTAGCTTAATGGGCTTGGCCGTGGATGCCGAGCGGTACGCCGCCTCCACGATCTGCTGCACGGCTATGCCGTCCTCCTCGTTCGTTATAGGTCTCCACCCGTTCTCTATGCACTCTACGAGGTGGCGTAGCTGCTCAACGTACATGTGCTCCGGTGGCTCCTCAAACCTGCCGCTCTCTACAACATCGCCACCCACCCTGCTGATACTGTACTCTCCCGCTAGGTAGCCCTCAACGGTTACGCGTCCCAGCTTAGCCTGCACACCCCACTTCCTCCAGCTATGCCCACCCACCCAGCTCTGCATGTAGACCGATACGGCGCCGCCTCGGTGCTTCATGATGAGGGTGGCACTATCCTCGATCTCTATACCCCGGGTTACCTGAGCTGTATGCGCATACACCTCCTCAACATCGCCTGCGTACCACACCTGGTAGTAGATCACATGGACCCCGTGTTCTGTAAGCATTCCTCCGCTCACACTCCTCTTACCTATCCACGGTGTGCTGGGCAGGGCTCCCATACCTATGTGCCATTGGTGGACAACCCCTCCAAGCTCATCGACCCGCTGCTTGACGCGCTGGTATAGGTGGTGGTACCTTAGTGAGAAGGACAGCATCAGCTTATTCCTCCCCTTAGCAGCCCTGTAGATCTCGAGCGCGTCGCGGAGGTTCGGCGCCATGGGCTTCTCGAGCATGACGTAGTAGCCGCGCCTAAGCGCCTCGATCGCGGGGTCCTTGTGGTAGAGGGGTGGCGTAGCTATGATCACACCGTCGAAGCCGCCCTCGCTAAGCATCTCTACAAAGTCCCGGTACTTCCTCGGCACGTTTACGGATTCGAGCTTCTTCGGATCCACATCGCAGACCGCCTCTACCTCCACGTTAAGCCTCTCCCTGAGGAGCTTGAGGTAGTAGCTCCCCATAAGCCCTAATCCTATGATCGCTATGCGCGGCATACCGCCCAGCCGTATCTCAGCGTCGAGGCCCCTCCTAAAGAACGGTTTGGCTAGGGTATGTCGACCCTTCTGGGTTATGGCCCCTTGAAGAACTCCTCAACGGCCTGCACGGAACGTTGAGTACGAAGGCCCAGCATATGCGATGAGCTGTTACGAGGCCGCAGCGCGTTAGTCTAAGGGTGCACCCGCTCTCCTCGATAACTCCTATGAGCTTCAGCAGCCTAAGGAAGGAGTAGAGCCCTGAGCCGCCGAGCCCACTACGCAGGCCCTCCCGAACTCCTTCTCAAACTCGGTGCAGCTCATGGATCTGCATATGAAGAGCCTTGTGATGACGAACCTGATCATGCGCTCCTTAGGCGCGACCCTGCACGCACCCGCTATGAGTATGAGACCCTTCTCAACAAACTCTATGTAGTGCTGCACGGAGTAGGTGTTGTGGCATTCGTACTCCCCAGTGAAGCCCGTGGCACCGCTCCCGAAGGCGATGAGGGGGCCCTCCATCTCGTAGTTCACGGTTGCGTACTTCCACTCCTCCCTCCGGCTGTAGCCGTAGATCTCGACGGGTTTGAACCCCTTCTGCGGAAGCAGGTCTTCGCAGGCGTACACCATCTCCTTGAACAGTTTGATGGGCTGGGGAGGCAGGGTACCCCTCCTCAGGAGGATGTACGCAGGTGCGAGGGAACTACTAGAGTTGGGTAGCACGTGATCTCGTCTACGGGCTTCTCAGACGCCGCCTCCGGATCGCGCCTCCACTCATCGAGGGTCTTCCCCGTGGTTAGGTACATGAGATCTATGTTGATGTACCTATACCCAGCCCTCCTAAGGTTCTCGATAGCGCGCTCCGACTGCTCGACGCGATGCCTTCTGCCAAGAACACGGAGCTTGCGCTCGCTAAAGCTCTGAACCCCCAGGCTGACCTCATCTACGCCGCCTCAGCAAGGTCGTAGACGCGCGCCTCATCGGCTAGATCCTCAGGATTCGCCTCGATGGCTATGCCCTTAGGCACCTTGAAGTACTCGTCGAGCTTCTCTAGAATCACCCTCCAGTAACTCACAGGTACCAAGCTAGGGGTGCCGCCTCCCGCATGGATATCCACTACCCTGATCCCAAGGTCCCCAAGGGTCCTGCCGTAGATCTCTATCTCTCGGAGTAGCGCAGCTATGTACCTCTCTATGAGCTTCTCAGCTCGCTCCTCCTAACCGTGATCCTTGTGTAGGGGCAGAAGAGGCACCTACCTGTGCAGAAGGGTATGTGTACGTATACCGCCACATCCCTTTTGACCAGGGTGCTTCGAAGGAACTCGGCCATACTTCCCTGTGAAGGTCTTAGGAACTCCGCCCCGAACGCCCTTCTAGCTACGAAGCTCCATATCCCGAGCGCCTTTGAATCCAGCACCCTCGGCACCGCGGTTTAGGTGCACAGATGCCCGTTAAAAGGTGTACTGGAAACCCATATAGTCACCACCCCCTAGGGGGTGCTAGGCAAGTGCTGTGAGGAGGACCGCGATCCCTGTTAGGGAGCTTGCGAGGATCATAGGCTCGATCGATGGCAGGGGGTACGGGGCTTACAAGGAGCTTGGGAGGCTCACTGTACGATACGATAGGTTCACACTATCTCTAACGCACATACAGGGCGATCCCCACGCGCCCCCATCGGTTGCTGAGGTGCGCCTCCCGCTCAGTGAGCTAGGAGCTGTTGCAAAGCTTGTGAGCGGGGAGACGCGGGTGCCTATCGAGGACTTCTCCTACCGCGTACTCTACAGCGTTCTCCGCAGCAGGAGTAGGAGGTGTGGAAGCGGTAACAGTTGCTACCTCGGTGTACCGCGCCCCAGCCCCGTGGTTGTGAGGAGGTCGGCGTTTGAGATCCTCGGTGGCGAGGTGGTTGTGAGGTTCTACGTGGGGCTCCCTGCGCGTGATAGAAGGGTTAGCGGGGCACGTGCACGTGAGCTCTTCCTCAGGGTTATACCCTCGGCGATCAGTGAGCTCGTGGAGAGGATCCGCGGCTCTGCCAGGGCTGTTGAGGAGGTGTGCGCCCTGTACAAGGATCAGGAGTACCTACGCGAATGGCTCTACAGGAACGGGTTCGCAGCCTTCGTCGCCGATGGTAGTGTGCTGCCCCGCGAATCCAGCATCTCGGATAGGCCTATGAAGGGCGCCGTGCCCTTCAGCTCGCCCCCCAGCCTTAGGAGAAGGGTTGAGCTGCCGAGCGGGCGGGTGGTT
>QMWY01000169.1 GCA_003661865.1 Thermoprotei archaeon | reverse complement strand
GTATCCGACGGGAGGGAGACCCTCGTATTCACATCAGATGTTGAGGGTCCTGTGCGCGAGGAGGTTGTGGACTTCATTAGGAGCTGCGGCCCCGACCTCGTGATACTCGATGGTCCATCGACGTACCTCCTCGGGTATAGGTACCCCGAGGAGGCGTTTGCTAAGAGCATAGAGCTGATGAAGGCGATCCTCGATGTTGAGAGTGTAAGGCTGCTCATCGCGGACCACCACCTCCTGAGGGAGCTGGGCTACGCTGAGCGGATCGCGGAGGTTGTGAGCCACGCACGCATGCTTGGGAAGAGGGTGGTGTCGGCTGCGGACTTCATGGGGGTGGAGCCCGTGCTCCTAGAGGCTAGGAGGCGCGAGCTTTTTGAGGAGGAGCCCGTGAGCGGGGTGGATATGCTTAGAAGCATGCGGGTAGACCTGAGGAGTCTAGGTGAGTAGGAGTGGAGCTCCTGCTCGTAAGTGATGTTCATGGGAGGGTGCGCAACCTCGAGAAGCTCCTCAAGAGGGGTGGGTGGGACGCCATACTCATAGCAGGTGATGTAGCTCCCTACGGAGACCCCGCTGCGGCGCTGAAGGTGCTCGAGAGGGCGGCCAAGAGGTTCGAAGGTCCCATAATCGTGGTCCCGGGCAATATGGATCTCCTAGCCTCGGTTATGGAGGCGCGGAGGCTTGGCAACGTATACCCCTTGCACGGTGGTGCGCATAGGATCGGCGATGTGTGGGTTGTTGGTGTGGGGGGCTCACCACCCACCCCCTTCGGAACCGTAACGGAGCTTAGCGAGGAGGAGATCGCGAGGCTCGTTGAGAGCGCTTTTGGTGAGGCGTGGGGTGGCGATGCTGTGCTTCTAAGCCACTCCCCTCCCTACGGCACAAAGCTAGACGTGGTTGCGGGGGGTGGCCACGCGGGTTCAAGGGCTATCAGGAGCGCTATAGAGAGGTTCTCCCCAAGGCTCTGCGTCTGCGGGCATATCCACGAGGCGCGTGGTGTAGATAGGCTCGGTACCACCATGCTTGTCAATCCAGGCCCCCTGATGCTAGGGTTCTACGCTGTTGCCCACCTAGCGAGGGGCTCTATAGAGGTCGAGTTCAGGAGCCTGTAGGCATCCCTAGGAGCCTCCGGATGCTCTGCGCAAGCTCGTCGTCTATGGCACCCTCATCGATAAGCACCTTGAGGAGCTCATCCACACCCTCCCTAGACGCTGCGTAGCCTCCTCCCTCACCCAGCTCCAGGACCGAGTCCTGGAGCATGTACACGGTTGTAGGGCCGTACACCGTGTCCCTGATGATCCTCGGGACCTCCGGGTGCTCCTCGAGCACGAGCCTCAGGATGCACGCGGTGCAAGGCCCCAGCTCAGTCATGCCTTCGAGCTCTCCGAGCCTCTCGAACTCCTCGATCGCGGAGTCCATACCCTGCTCGCTACACGCCGGGCACTCGTCGTATACCCGCTGGGACCCGATGGTATCTAAAGCCTTTTTGACTAGGGTGCGCAGCTCCATATTAGCCACGCCTCAACACATAGTCGGGTCGGGGTGTATAATCCGTGTCGGGGCATGGTGGCGAGGTGCCTGTTGTCAGGCTATGCCTTGTGGTTACTAGCGACGCTGTTGCCAGAGGCGAGAAGGAGGATAGGGTAACGCCCATCATCAGGGAGCTGGCGCCGCGCTGCGGAATGGAGATTGAGCATCGGGTAGTGGTCGGCAACGACTACCGTGGGATACGCGCAGCGGTTATGGACTGCGTCAGGAGGGGCTGTGACCTGGTCTTGGTTACGGGGGGCACTGGGCCTAGTGGTCGCGACGTATCCGTAGATGCGGTCTTGTCGCTTGGCGGCAGGAGGCTCCCCGGCTTTGGCGAGCTGTTCAGGCTGCTCAGCTATGAAGAGATCGGGGCTCGTGCATGGCTTAGCCGCGCGGAGGCACTGGTTGTGATGGACAGCTTAGTAGTCGTGATACCCGGGAGCCCTGGCTCGGCCCGCCTCGCTATGGAGAAGCTGCTCTGCCCTGTGGCTAGGCACGCGATCTATGAGATCAGGCGCCGGTGAAGCGCACCGCCTCGGGCCTCCTGAGGTACTCCCTGAGGGTCGCCAGCCCTACGTACCCATCGGCACTCTTCTTCTCAACACCGTAGTAGTGCTTCAGGAACTCCAGGGCGATCCTCCTCATCTCGTCTATGAGCCTAAGCTTTCTCCTTCCGAGTATATCCGCTGCGCGCTCCCATGAATGGCCCTGCAGCGTCCTGACTATGAGGAGCCTCTCCTGGAACTCGCTCAGCGGCGCCCTGCACCTCGGGTGCTGTGAGAAGTGGTGCTTCGCCAGGAGTTCCATTATGTCGCTGCAGGACTCGTAGGTCATGTACCCTAGGTAGTAGCTGAGGAGCCTGTCAACCTGGATCCTCGTTAGCCCAGGTCCCTCGTCCCCGCAGCTCTCATCGCCGAAGAATGTGTTTAGGAGCAGTAGGGCCACGCCATCCTCAAGATCCCGGTACGTATCGTGCAGGCTCTCGAGGATCTTCCTCCTGAACTCGCGGTTCGCAACCTCTATCAGTTTGGGCCACGGCTCCTTGAGGGGCTTGAGAACGAGCACCGTGTACTCGGCGCTTACGGGGTTCCTATCGGGCGATATGTGCAGGGGTATGAACCCGTTCTTGATCCAGAACCTCAGCAGCTCCTCCGTGGCGCCGAAGCCGCTACCTATCCACTCATAGCCCCTCTCTTGTGCCTCCTCCTCGAGCTTCTTGAGGAGGTACGAACCTATGCCCCTTCCCTGAACCGATGGGTGTACGGCGATCCTCACTATCCTCCAGCCCCTGCCGTAGGCGAAGTCCCTCAGCCTGTGGTGCTTGAGGAGCCTATCCGGGATTATGTTACCGGGGATCTTCCCTCCCCTGAGCAGCGGGTCTATGTAGTCCTCGGGTATGGGCCCCTCCTCGGCGAGCTGGGCTGATGCAACCACCTTCCCCGTTGGGAGCATAAGGGCCCTTATGCTGTGGTGGGGGGCGTCGGCCATCATCCCAAGGTCGTCGGGCTCGTTGCGGTAGTGCGCCTGTACGTAGATACCGAATATACTTCTAAGCAGCTTCTCCTTCTCGAGTGTGAAGAGCTCCTCAGGCTCGGGTCTCAGGTATATGAACTCCTTCCTCTTGATATACTCGAGATCCTCCTCTGTGAGCTCATCGGGCTCGGCGTCTAGGAGTAGTACGCGGAACTGCCACTTCTCAACGGGGTCGTCGCTGCCGTACCTTATGGGCTCCTCCATCTCGTACATGTACAGCTCCGTATTGGGGTCCTCTCGCAGCCTCTTGAGGAACCTAACCGAGAAGCCGCGTCCAGCACCCTCGTAGCCGTGTATCGTGCTTGCGAATATGCTCCTCTTGTGCCCCTTCCATATCGTGTGGAGCAGGGGTACTGGTATGCCCGCAGCCTCGTCCACGACAGCTATATCGACATCGATCCTGGCGAGTATCATGGGTTTCCAGTACTCTATGCTGAACCTATCGCCGTGGAGCTCTATAACCATGTCCCTCCGCTTTATAACCCTGTACCTCAGCCCCACGGCATCGAGCGAGCGCATCGCCATCTCCATGAGGGCCTGCACATTTAGGGGCTCAGGCGCAGTTACCCCTACCCTTATGCGATGCTTAACCTTCATCAGCTCCTTTATTATCCCGGCCAACGCTATGCCTATCGCGCAGGACTTCCCCCTCCCCCTATTGGCTATGAGCACGACGCTGATCCTCTTCCTAGGCTTCTTAACTATGTTCTCCAGCACCTTAACGGCGTTAACCTGGTCCTGCGTAAGCGCTAGCTCATACAGCTTCCTATCAAAGAGCGTCTCCTCAGGGATCTCGATTCGGCGC
>QMWY01000168.1 GCA_003661865.1 Thermoprotei archaeon | reverse complement strand
TCCCGAACTTCAGGCCGAGCAGGGCCGCGAGCACGGCCAGCACCACGCTCACGATCTCCGCCACTAGGCCCGCGTCAAACATGATCCCACCAGAAACATCTTTATCGGATCTGGGGTAAAAATAGGTTACCACTACGGGGGCGTAGCTCAGAGGTAGAGCGCCCGGCTCCAGACCGGGTGGTCGGGAGGTTCGAATCCTCCCCGTCCCCACCATGTACGGTACACTTAAATCTCCCCCGTCGCCCTTGTACGGTACATGCCGAGGAAGGGATACCAGTCGGTCACCCTGCCGGAGGATCTATACCTTAGGCTGAGGGAGGAGGCTGACAGGAGGGGAACCACCGTACCCAAGCTGATCTCCGACCTGATCTCGAGGCCAGCGGAGGAGAAACCCAAAGTAGTTCAGAAACCGGCGGCCGAGGGCAAGTACCTCCACTTCTGGTGCAGGGAGTGCGTCAGGACCGGGGAGGACGTGGAGAGGTGCCCGATAAGGATGAGGTACTACCCGAACCCCTGCCCTAGGGAACTCGAGCTCCAGCGGGGGTGACCTAGGGACGAAGGACCGCGTCCGGGTGACCAAGGACTTGGTCGTCAAGTGGGACGACCTGCACGGGGGGTGCTTCGGCTATCCCGATTCCAGCGGGACCTGCGTCATAGAGTGCTCCCGCGAAGAGGAGGAGTACCTGCTCCACGAGCTCGGGCACTACGTCTACTTCAAGCTCGGCCTGAAGGGGGATGAGGAGGAATTCGCTTGGAACTGGGCTAGGAAGGGGAAATGGGACAGGTACGGGAGGAGGGTCAGGTAGGCCCATCACCTAGGATCTCGCCAGCCCTCTCCAAGAGCACCTCCCTGCCCCACTCGCTCATGGAGCGGTACCTCTTCTTCACCCTCTCCTCCGCCTTCTCGATCAACTCCCTCTCCTTGGGGCTCAGGAAGACGACCAAGTTGGCGGTCCAGCTCACCACTCCACCCACTCGACCTTGTACTCGAGGTGCCTGAGCCTCGCCCGCCCGTCCCTGACCTGCACGAATGCCGGCAAATCATATTGCGGCTCCACGAGGAAGAGGACGAACTCGCCGTCCCACACGACGGGCAGCAGGTTGAAGGAGTGGCCGTACTCCTTATCCAGCACCTTGACCCTGCCCACGGCCCAACCGATGGCGTTTATCCCGGAGAGCAGGCAGGAGAACTTATACGCACGGGCGAAGTCGTCGCAGTCGAACCAGTCCGGCTCGTAGCGGAGCTTGAAGTCCCTCCTAAGCCTGAGGAAGCGCTGCGTTATCTGGGTGAGCTCGACCGGGTCGCTCACCAGCCTGTACTCCGAGTCCCAGAACACGCTGGGGCAGTCCAAGTACTCCTTCAGTCTCTCCTTCAGCTCGCTGGCGCTCAGAATCTTCACGGGATTACACCTATGTTATGTTGTTTGCTTGTACTGTGTTTGTCCCGACCGTCGTTAATCCACCTACGGCGTTGGGCTTCAAGATGTTGCCTATGATTAGGTTGTAGTCCGAGGCTCCCTCCTCAGAGACGCCATACTGCTGCTTGGGTGTGTCTTGGTTGTCGTAGGCGAGGTTGCCCTTTACTATGCAGTATGTGGCGTCATACAGCCTTATGCCGTGACCGTCTGAGTAGCCAGCTTGGTTGTTGTTTAATGCCTTGCAGCCTATTACTGCCACCCTATCTGAGCTGTAGACGTATATCCCGCACCTGTAGTTCTCATATGCGTGGCACCCGATTATTGCCAGCCCTTCCGTGTCCTCCACGAGAATGCCATCCTGCCTGTAGTCAGGTGAGCCGTTCGCTCTCGAAGTAATACCTATAATCTCGCCACCTACTGTATGTATAACATGCACACCATGATGAGCGTTCCCATATACCTCTCCTCCGAGAATCGTAGCTATTAGTTCTTCCCTCGTAGCTCCTCCCACCAGCTCAATTCCGTACAAGTCGTTGTTCAGCGCCTTAAGATCTACGGCTGTGAGGTAGTCTGGTGAGTCAAGCTCTATTCCTGTCCTGCCAGCGTACTGCACGATCACGTCTTCATAGCAGTTCCACCCGCAGTTGGTGACATACAGACCCTCCCTCACTGTGTTCACGATCCACACGTCCCTTATTACCGAACCCCACGATGCATGCCCACGTATACCGCATAAATCCCCGTCTACTCCGCTATCAGTATTGTTCGCCTTGTTGCCGTCTATCTTTAGGTTCATTATGGCTACTCTGTGAACGCTCTCAAAAGCAATAACGCTACCACCTACGGCATCACCAAGCTTCAAAACGGTTGCTCCTATGCCCGAACCCTCAAGGATTGTGTTGTCCTTTAGAAGTATGCCTGCCTTGTATGGTTGTCCTGGCACATCAACGAGGCTCTCAATAATGTACTCTCTAGGGTCTAAGTGTATCTTACCCCCTCCATACTCTGCATGTACGTGATTAACTGCTTCTCTAAGTACATCTGCGTGGTCTGTGCTCCTCGCTATGACCTCCTTGGTCTTCCCGTCCACCGCAACAGCGTAGTCTCCTTCGCGAAAGACTATGACATCGGCTGGTGATATCGGTGTGTAGGTTGCTAACCTAAGCGGGTCGTGGAGGGGTACCAAGGTCATGCCCTATCACCACTCTTGTATGAATACCTTGCTCGGATCGGTATCTGGGCTATGCACGTTTGTGTCCCTTATCTCGAGGGCATCGACCAGCTTGGGCTGCTCGTCCTTGGTCTTGACGAGGTAGACGGTTAGGCTCCCGCTCGTCGGCGCCGCAGGACAGGAGACCTCGACCATGATGTACGGCAGCCAGCCCGAGGTGTCGGGGGTCAGGGTCCTGGCGTCGTTGCTCCCAGCCGAGACCGTGAAGCTCGAGCCGACGTTTATCGCTCCGTCGCAGCTCTCAACCCTGTTCCCCTTGACCTGGATCACGACGTCCTGATCGAGCCCGTTCTCGACCCAGATGGTCACGGGGGGCTTCAGGGCCGTCCTAGCGGCCCCTCCCTCCTCCCAGACCTCCTAGAGCTTCTCCTGAAGGCGCTCGTAGTCGAACGGGCCGTAGATGCTCACCTGCCGATCACCCCCGCGATCAACTTGGCCAGGAAGGAGGCGAGCCTCCTCAGGACTGGCCTGCGCGGGTAGAGCACGATCCTGGTGGCTATCATATCGGCGCTCATTCCTCCCACCACAGGATCTCCACCGATATGTCTGTAGCAGCGTCGCTGATATTGGTTATTCTAACGAGGAAGTTGTTTCCAGGCGGTATGACCACGTTCTCCCCTACGCTCGCCAGTCCCCCTATCGCCTCCTTCTTGCTGCCTCCTGGACAGATGGTCTGCTTGACCAAGTTTCCGAGAGTATAGGTCCCTCCGTACTCGGCTTGGACAACCGAGGCCTTGGCCGATGAGAAGTTCAGGTTGACTGGGGTGACCGAAGTCCCAGTGGCAGTTACCGTGTTGTTCCTGTAGATGTCTATGTGGCAGCTGGCTAGGGCGGTTATCTCCATCGCTATCATGAAGACATCGACCTCAGAGCCCGATGGGTTCTCGAAGTAGAAATCCACAGAGGCCTTGGAGGCCACCCCCGTGAACCTGCGGCTGACCGTGAACCCCTTGCCCTCGTAGACCTTGTAGAAAAAGCGGGGGTTGATGATCATGGTCTTGTCCACGAACCTCAGGAAGGTGTCGTCTAACGCCTGCCTTATCCTCTCGTAGTCTATCGGTCCCAGTAATGTTATCGAGCTCGTGGCCGGATCACCTGAACATGATCAGCCAGGAGTACAGGTACTCAATGCTGGCGCCGCTGGCCGTCGGGTTCTCCACCCAGAACCTGTTCCTCCCCCTGAACGGGATCCCCCACCCGGGGGGCGTCACCTG
>QMWY01000167.1 GCA_003661865.1 Thermoprotei archaeon | reverse complement strand
TACCTCAGCGCCTTGTCAGACGCCCCCCTATGCGTCTGACAAGGCGCTGAGGTACGTGGACGTGATCTCGCTAAACGTTTACTATGGATGGTACAGTCATTGGGGTGATCTGGAGGCCGGGGTTAGGGATATGCTGAGGGATATCGGGACTGTGCACCGCGAGCATCCCGACAAGCCTATCGTGATCACGGAGTTCGGAGCGGGAGCGATAGCCGGGCTGCACAGCGACCCGCCACTGATGTGGACCGAGGAGTACCAGGCGGAGTTCCTCAGGCGCTACATAGAGGAGCTGGTGCGCAGGGACTACATCCAGGGGCTGCATATATGGAACTTCGCGGACTTCAGGGCCCCCGAGAACCCCCTCCGAACGGTTCTGAACCGCAAAGGGGTGTTTACGAGGGATAGGCAGCCGAAGCTATCGGCCCGCGTAGTCGGGGAGCTGTTCAGCTCCATACCGACGTTCCGCTAGCAAAAGACCTAGATTTCCCTCTGGGCCTCGCATGCAGTACACATTAAGCCACCTATGACCACACCTCTGGACTCTTCACAAGTCTTCGCGGTGAGCACCTCCACTTTCGACTCATCTACGCCTCCTCTCCCAGAGCACCGTAGACCTCGTGTAGCCGCGCAGAAACCCGTTTCGTTTTCCCGGCCCTATGTAACTCCTCCACTTAGAGCCTGACGGTGTTAGGAGGAAGGCTCGGATGCGGGGCTCTCAGCGGTAGAGCCGAAGAAGTGGTCAGTTAAGGAGAATACGGGTTTACGAGGAGCTGCCCCTACGCCAAGGAGAGGTGCCGGTGGCGCCTATCCCAGCGACAGAGGTGAATGGTTAGGTTCGTTAGGCGTTGGCGCTACGTAGCAGAGCGCCGAGTAGCGTCCTCGTCCATCTAGGGCTGGTGTGCTGAAGGGGAAAGATCCTCCTTTAACCCTGCTAATAGCATATGTACACCTCGGGGGAAGAGCAGTAATGCTGCTAAGAACGCTTATTGCGATAGTAATCATGCTCTTGGTGCTGGTAGGGCTCTCGCTTATGATACTGCGCTACCTACCCCTAGAAGACATAGTCAGCGCTATTAGGGACATGGGGGGCCTCATAGGTGAGGTCACCAGCTACGGTATGAGGGGTCTTGAAAGCGTACAGCAAGGCAAGCCTCTACCCGTTAATGAGAGCACCGGAATCTCACAGAGGATCGAGGCTCTGAGGACAAGGCTTATGAAGATCTTCAGCCGCCTCGGTCTAACGAACAGTAGCGGAGGCCTCCTCGTATTCATGAGCAGGCTCCTAAGCAACGAAAGCGTTGTTGTGGTAAAGCGGTCCAGCCTCTCTAACGAGACCGTGGCCGATGAGGTTAGCAATGCCATGGAGAGGGGGCGGGGGCCATTGTTATCTTGAGGGACGATCTCTACGCTAGGCTCTGCGAATCGATCAACTGTACTGGGCCCGTAACTGTTCTGAGTCCGCGTAAGTGAAACGCTTAATAGCGTTGAAAATATCAGTGCTGTAGGGCTGCGTCTTGCCCTCTACGGGTCCTAGGATCAGCAACCTAGTCGCCCTGGTCTACGGAGCCGCCAACCTGATGGGCGTGGGCTCCGGGCTCATAGTGTCGTGGCTCCTCTACTTCTACTGCCCTCCTGAGAGCGCCAAGGCTATTGTGTACGCACCTATCGTGGCCATGGGCGCTGTGATACTCTTCGGAAGGGTTGTCGACGCGGTCTCGGACCCGCTGATAGGGTACTGGAGCGACAAGACCGTTACGCGCTGGGGGCGTAGGAAGCCGTTCATTGTCATGGGCTTCGTGCTGATGGCGCTTAGCCAGGTGCTGATATGGCTTCCCCCGGTGCGCGGCGAGTCCCTAGTGAACGTAGCGTACGCCGCGGCGATGCTAGGGATCTTCTGGTTCGGCTTCACAGCAGCGATAGCGCCGTACCTAGCGCTCCTCCCTGAGATGACTCAGGATCCTGGGGAGAGGGTTAAGCTCTCAACGTTCCAGGCGTTCTTCAGCCAGGTATCCACTGTTATAAACGGTGTCGTCGTACCGATCATGATAGCGGCGCTAGGGTTCTTCAACTCGGCCCTCGTGCTGACGCTGATAGCCCTATCGGTGCTCATACCGTTCCTAGTTGTGGTTAAGGAGAAGCCGCCGGAGGAGATCAAGGCTGCTAAGCTATCCCTGGTGGAGGCTGTCAGGATAACGTTCACAAATAAGGTGTTCCTCTACTACCTCGTGCCTACAGCACTCCTAGTGCTGGGGGTGAACATGCTCCAGATGGACATACCATACCTAGTAACGGTCTCGGCAGGGCTGGAGAAGCAGCACGTATCCCTATTCTACCTCCCCCTGATCCTGGTATCCGTGCTAATGCTACCCGTGGTGAGGAGGGCTGCTGGGAGGTACGGGAAGAAGAGGGTGTACCTGTGGGGCATGGCGCTCTTCGGCATCCCCATAGTGCTCCTAGCCACCGTTGGTCTCATCCCGCTGAGCCCCATAGCGCTCATAGTCGCTGTAGGCGTCCTCACCGGGATCGCTGCAGCACCTCTATTTGTCTTGCCCAACGCGATCATAGCTGATATAACAGACATCGATGAGCAGATGACGGGGTATAGGAGGGAGGCGATCTACTTCGGGGCCCAGGGCCTGATAACCAAGTCCATGGCGGGGCTCGCGGGGGTCCTCAACTCAGCCCTCCTAGGGTACCTGGGCTACGCCCCGGGCAACGACCTCGGGATCAGGATGGTGCTCGTGGTCGCGGGGCTGGCGCTGATACCAGCAGTGTTAATCTTTAGGAGGTACCCAATAACAAAGTGAGGCGGTGGAGCATGGCCCTGCCCCCGGATGTGGTGAAGCAGCTCCTCTCGTTGCCTGACAAGGAGGCGTTCAGAACCCTAGTCAAGAAGTTCGTGGCTCCCGACTTCGATAGGGCCCTCGATGAGGCGTCCACGATCCTCTGCGTAGCACCGCATCCAGACGACTGCGAGGTTGGTGCTGGGGGAACGCTAGCGGCCCTCGCCTCAAAGGGCAAGAAGGTGTTCATAGCGGTCGCCACCTACGGTTCGCTAGGCACCACAGACCCCAGGGTGAGCCCCGCCGACCTCGCCTCTACCCGTAGGAGGGAGCAGAAGAAGGCTGCGGAGATCCTAGGGGTTAAAAAGGTGCTGTGGCTAGGCTTCCGCGACGGGTACTTGGAGTACAGCAGGGAGCTGCGTGACAAGCTCGTAACGATCATCCGGACACTCGAGCCCGAGGTGGTAATGGCGCCGGACCCCTGGATGAGCTACGAGGCGCACCCCGACCATAGGTACACCGGGCTTGCAGCCGCTGAAGCAACACTGTTCGCAGGATTCCCACACTACCGCGCCGAGGACCGGGAGTCGGGGCTCAGCCCCTGGGCCCCTCGCTACATAGCGTTCTACTACACGTCTAGGCCCAACTACTTCTACGACATAACGAAGTTCATGGATACCAAGCTGAGGGCTCTGAAGGCTCACAAGAGCCAGTTCAAGGAGCAGCTGGAGCTTATAGAGATGTTGATAAGGTTCGTATCCGCGATCTACGGGAAGAGGATATGTGTTGAGTACGCAGAGGCGTTCAAGCTCCTCCCAAGGATGCTTATACACGCAATACCGTTTGCCGAGGTGTTCTAGGCGGTAGCCCCGAACAGAGCCCTTCTTTCCCCCTCCTTCACCCCGGTTCAGCCCCCATCGATACGCCCTGCCTAGGCCAAGCCCCCTTTCTTGGAGAGCAGCCTACCCGTCTTCTCAAGACCACAGGGCAGCCGCGGCATCCCGCAGCCAATCCCCTACCCCACCGATGGTTAGGCATAGGTAAGCTATGGCGTCCAAGACACCACTAACAAGCTCCTCATCTAGGG
>QMWY01000166.1 GCA_003661865.1 Thermoprotei archaeon | reverse complement strand
GAACATGGGTGTGCCCGTATCCTGGCATACCGGCCTACCCCCCCGAGCACCCACCCTCACAGCCTCTGCGATCGCCTCCATGACCACCCTCACCGTACCCTCCTCCCTCTCCGCAGCCGTGGTGATGGCCTCGTAAACATCCCTCGGTACACGCGTAACAGCCACCCTCACAAGTTCAAGAAATGTTCTCTTAACCACATCCTCTAGACTCATGGAACCTCGGGTAGGTATAGAGCTGCCGGTGATATATCTACCTACCTGTCGAGCTTCGCCCCGATAACGCGTATATCACGCTCACGTTGAGAATGATGTAGAGAACATCCTTGTAACCGGAGGAGATCCACGATCTTGGAAACCTCTTAGGAAGATCTTCGCCATGAGCTTTAGCTGCTATCGAAATACCTGGGCGCCGGTGCAATATACTTCCTAAGCTCTTCCGGGGCTCTCAGCACTCATAACTGGGCGGAATTCTGTTCAACAGTGGGGGGCTAACGTGTTGAGGGGATGACCGGGGTTGGAAAGAGCCGAGGGGTGAGGAGCCCGCCCTTGGAGGACCGCCCACCCTATCTTGAGGAATCGGATCAAAACCAGTACTGTGGAGGTTCGGTCTCCCTAACCTCATCCTCGTTGAAGAACCTCCACTTGCCCCTGAGGTCTAGGATCACTATGCCGAGCTCACCCCCGAGCTTATCGCTTATCAGAACCTCTTGTTCCAGATTCGAGATCATGATATCGCACTTAACTGGGCCAACCCTCCTATCATTAGTTTCGACCGTCACCTCGGCTGCGTTGGGTACAAGATAGTTCCTCACGGGACCTCCCGCCGTCCCCACCTCTACGAGCTGCGCCTCGGGGGGCGGCGGCCATAACCCTAGGGTCGCTGCTAGGGGCCGCGGTACTAGGAGCTGTGGTGTCTCAGCCTCAAAACCCGAGTTTACGAGAGCTCTTGTAACAACTTCCTTACCCGTGTACAGCGACTTTATCCTCAGTCTCACCCTGATGGCCACTATCGACACCTATCCTCCTAAGCGGGTATATGTGGCCTATTCTCCTCCTAAGCGGGTATATGTGGCCGATCCTCCCAACGAGCCTGCCCAGCCTCAACATCTCCCCAGTGTAGGAGCTGGCTACATACCCCTTAAACTTCTCGTGAAGCCTCAGCTTCTCCGCGGCGCGGGCTCGATCTTCAGTACGTAGGCCGGTGCCTCGGCAACTTCCCCGGGGATCGCCACCTCGATACCTTTAGCTGTTCTCTTCCACTCGATAGAGCCGTGGCCTAGGAGCTCGATCGATGTTGCCGGAGCGGGCTCGAGGTCTCTGAGCACTATGCTTCTACCTCTGACACCCTTCTCGAGGATGAAGACGTAGAGCTTGGAGCCGTCGCGGCTGCGGGTAAAGCGAAGCTCTATATTCTCGCCGGCGACACCCCTATGTACTTCCCAGGGGAGCGTGCCGTACACAGCCTCTCCGTTGACCCTGAGCCACGCACCGAGCTTCCTGAGGACCTCCACCTGGTGCTGGGGGATGGTCCCGTCGGCCATGGGTGTGACTCCTATGAGCAGGTTCCCGTTCTTGCTGATGATATCGGCTAAGAGGAACACCAGCTGCTCTAGGCTGAGCGTGTGTTCGGGGCCTTCGTTCCTGTTGTAGCCGAAGGAGAATCCGAGGCCCCGCACGCACTCCCACTTGATCTTCGAGATCTCCTCGATGATCTTGTACTCGGGTGTTGTGAAGTCGAAGTGCTTCTGCGTAAACCTATCGTTCACCAACCCCTCCTCGACGTTGTTGTAGTAGTATGCGAAGAGCTGCGGCAGGTCCTCTTCGAAGGGGTAGCCTATATCGCTCCACAGGATCGACGGCCTGTACCTGTCTATCAGCTCGTACCAGTGGTTTCTCAGGTACTCGCGGTACTCCGGGTCCCTCGGCATGGCCTTCTTGAAGCTCTCCATATCCACGATCACGGTGTCGTTGAACGTCCAGTCGATCCCGCTGGAGTAGTAGGTGGCGAACCATATGCCCTCCGCCCTCAGGCTCCTAGCGAGCTCACCAACAACATCCCTATCCAGCTGCCACCCCTCCCTGTGGGGGTTCGGGTGGTCGCTAGGCCACATCAGGAACCCGTCGTGGTGCTTCGTGGTGAAGACCGCGTACCTTATGCCCGCTTCCTTGAAGAGCCTCGTCCAGGTCTCGGGCCTCCACTTCTTCACCTCCTCCTTGAGCATCTCACCGAACTTCTCGTAGGGGAAGTTCTCTCCGTATGTCCTCCTGTGGTACTCCCAGGTGGGGCTCCCCGGAATCCTCATACTGTTGTAGTACCACTCTGCGTAGGGGTTGTACTTGAACCAGTACTCGGGGCCCTTCTCCTCAATAACCTTGGCGAGCTCACCCGTTGTGGGAGCCCACCCCGGTACGGAGTAAGGCCCCCAGTGTATTATTACCCCCAGCTTGACCTCGTGGAACCACCAAGGCGTGTACTCCTCGTTGAACCTACGAGAATGTTCTTTGAGAGACTCCCACTTTGGTTCGTAGCCCAAACACTCCACCAGGATCTACGGCCCCAGCCAAGGAATTAAGCGATGCGGCTCTGCACGGAGGTCACGGCCCGCACCCGCAGATGGGGTTATCCCTCCTGCACCCACGGGTTTAGGTAGAGAAGGGTGTAGAGCGTCTATGGGCATAGAAGAGCTGCTGCGCAACACGAGAAGGGTTAGGAGGCCTACGAGGGGGCTCAGCGGAGTTCTGAGCGTAGCTGTCATGACAAGGCCCTTCCCGTGCCCCCACGGGAGGTGTATCTACTGCCCGGGTGGGCCCGACCGAGGTACTCCGCAGAGCTACATCGGGCGCGAACCTGCTCTTATGAGGGCTATGCACGTGGGGTACGACCCCTACGAGCAGGTGAGGCTGAGGATCGCTCAGTACGAGGCTATGGGGTACGAAGTGAGCAAGATCGAGGTCGTGGTCATGGGAGGCACCTTCCTGGCGGCACCCCCCGACTACCAGGAGAAGTTCATAACAAGCATATACCTTGCCGCCAGCAGGTACCCCGGGCTCAAGCCCTCGGCCACGCCGCCCCTCGAAGAAGCGCAGCTGGAGAACGAGACTGCCCGGGTCAGGGTGGTGGGCCTCACGATAGAGACGAGGCCTGACTGGTCTCGGGAGAAGCACGTAGACCTGATGCTGAGGTACGGAGCTACTAGGGTTGAGCTCGGTGTTCAGAGCATATACGACGATGTTCTGAAGAGGGTTAGGCGTGGCCACAGCGCTAGGGATGTTGTGGAGGCGACGAGAATTCTGAAGGATGCGGGGTACAAGGTGGTCTACCACATAATGCCGGGTCTACCCGGCTCGGACCCCGACAGAGACATCGCCATGGTTAGAGAGCTGTTCGAGAACCCCGACTTCAGGCCCGATATGCTGAAGATCTACCCGACGCTCGTCGTCGAGGGTACGGAGCTCTACGCTATGTGGAGGAGGGGCGAGTACAGGCCACTGAGCGATGAAGAAGCTGTGGAGCTGATATCCGAGTTCTACCGCTACATCCCGAAATGGGTGAGAGTGATAAAAATCCAGCGCGATATACCCGCCCAGCTGATCGCCGCAGGTCCCAGGAAGGGAAACCTGCGGGAACTGGTCGAGAGGAGGGCCCTGGAGAAGGGTATCGAGATCAGGGAGCTGAGGTACCGGGAGGTCGGTAGGCAGAAGCTCTTCAGAGGCGTAGAGCCCAGGAAGATAATCATCACGCGCGAGTACTACGAGGCTAGCAGGGGCACGGAGGTCTTCCTGGCGGCAGAAGACCCCTCGGCCAACACTGTCGTGGGGATACTGAGGCTCAGAATACCGTCCGAGCACGCACATAGACCCGACATAGCTACGAAG
>QMWY01000165.1 GCA_003661865.1 Thermoprotei archaeon | reverse complement strand
GGGCTATGGCGAGTCAGGCACGTGAAGCAGGAGCTCACCGCGTCATAACGAAGGACGAGCTCATGAAAATGAGCCGGAAGGATGCTAAGAAGGTTGCGCAGGAGTGCGACTGGGTCCTGGTACGCGCCGACCTCATGGGCCTCGCAGGCAGGATCCTCGGACCCGCTCTAGGTCCTCGGGGGAAGGCGCCTACACCTATACCGCCAACAGCCGACATAAAGGCCCTTATAGAGCAGTACAAGAGGACAACAAGGCTCAGGAATAAGGATCAGCCCTGGGTCGGCTGCAGGATCGGGACCGAGGACATGAGCATCGACGACCTTGTCGAGAACGCCGTAGCGGTGCTCCAGCACATAGAGGGCAAGGTACATAGGCCCCTCGCGCAGTTCGCACGCATATACGTCAAGGTTACCATGGGCCCCTCCATAGAGGTGGCGTAGCATGAGGTCCTGGGTTAGGGCTCAGATTAACTACCTCATGAAGAATATGGAGCGCGAGCTATTCGGACCCCTTGTCAGGGAGCACCGCATCCCTGAGAAGAAAGTAAGGATCGTTGAGGAGACTGCTGAGCTGCTCCGCAAGTACCGAATGTTCGCAGTGTTAGACCTCGAGGGGGTTCCAAATAAGCAGTTCACGATGATGAGGAGGATACTTGAGGACAAGGGCATCGTGGTAAAGGTTGTTAAGAACAGGCTCTTTGAGCGCGCCCTCAGGAAGGCTGGGGTCCCCAACGCGGAGGAGGTGATAAAGCTCCTGGTCAACGAGAACGCGTTTGTATTTGCAAACATGAACGCGTTCGAGCTAAAGCTCCTGCTGGACAAGATAGAGCTGCCTATGAAGGCGCCCATAGGGCAGAAGGTCGATAAGGAGATCGTTGTTCCTCCCGGGCGTACGGAGCTGAAGCCCGGTCCCATAATGAGCCTCTTCGGAAGGTTTAGGATACCGATACAAGTTAGGGAGGGGGTTATATGGATAGCGAAGGAGGCGGTGGTAGCAAGACCCGGAGATGTTGTAACCCCGGAGCTGGCGTCGCTCCTGGATAAGCTGGGTATACAGCCCTTCTACTTCAAGCCCAAGATAAAGTTCGCGTATGACAGCGGCTTGGTTATCCCGGCTGAGAAGCTCGTTGTAGACGTTGAGGGTGTGCGGAGCGATCTAGGGCAGGCGGTGTTCACAGCTCTAAGCGTAGCAGCAGAGCTAGCGCTACCAGTGCCCGAGGCGCTAGAGCTGGCGCTGCACAAAGCATTCATCAGAGCCGCTAGGCTTGCGGCCGAGGCAGGGTTCGTAACCCCGGAGAACGCCGAGCTCGTGCTTAGCGAGGCGCTGCGCAGAGCCTACGCCCTAGCAGCGCGCTTAACGGAGGCTGTACCGGAGCTGAAGGAGGTTGTTGGAGGGGTACAGGCGCCGCAGCAGCCAAGTGAGGAGAGGAAGGAGGAGAAGGAAGAAAAGGAGGAAGAGGAGGAGAAGAAGGAGGTTAAGGAGGAGGAGCTCGCTGAGGGCCTAGCAGCGCTATTCGGCTAGCCCTGCGTACCAGAGACTTTTAACTACGATCCCTTACCCTAGCTCAGGTGTTACGGCTTGGGAAAGCCTATCGATCCTAGCGTCTATAGGCTTAGGATCTTCAGTGAGCGTGGCTACATGAGGCAGAGGTGCAGGTACTGCGGTGCTTACTTCTGGAGTATTGCGAAGCGCGAACACTGTAACGATGCGCCATGCACGCTCTACCGCTTCGCGGAGATCCCTAGCAGAAGACGGCTGAGTTTCCGCGAGGCGCTAAACACCTTCCTCAGGTTCTTTGAGAAGCATGGACACGAGGTTCTGGAGCCCAGACCGGTTGTTGCTAGGTGGCGTGAAGACCTCTACCTCACCATAGCGAGCATAGTGGTGTTCCAACCTCACGTGACCTCAGGCGTAGTCCCACCCCCCGCTAACCCCCTGGTGATCGCGCAGCCATGCATAAGGCTTGAGGATATAGACCATGTGGGGCTGACGTTCGGTAGGCACCTAACAAACTTCACCATGGGCGGGCACCACGCATTCAACTACCCGGATAAGAAGGTTTACTGGGCAAACGAGACCATCGAGCTAGCCCGCGAGTTCTTCGTTGAGGAACTGGGGATTCCCGAGGAGGAGCTCTCATTCAAGGAGTCCTGGTGGGAAGGCGGAGGTAATGCGGGTCCCTCGTTCGAGGTCGCAGTAGGGGGTCTAGAACTAGCAACACTAGTGTTCATGATGTACAGGGTAAGGGATGGGAGCTACGAGGAGATGCCCATAAAGATCGTTGATACAGGGTACGGTATCGAGAGGATCGCCTGGTTTACACAGAAGACCCCTACGGCATTCCACGCGGTGTACGGAGAGCTTGTAGACGAGTTCCATAGAAAGCTTGGAGCTCCTAAACCCTCAGATGAGCTCTTGCGGAGAGCCCTGCCATACGTAGCACGCGTAGATCCATCAGACCCCGAGTCCGTAACGCGCTTCTACACCGACGTCGCTAGGGACATGGGGGTCAGCAAGAGCGTGGTTGAGGAAGAGCTTGGAATAGCGTTCAACGTGTATGCAGTACTGGACCACACCAAGACCATTGCGCTTATGCTGAGCGACGGTGTTGTACCATCCAACAGCGGTGAGGGGTACCTAGCGCGCCTAGTTATAAGGAGGGCTCTCAGGAGGATCCACCTCCTCGGCGCCGATGTGCCCCTCAAGGAGCTTGTACTCCTGCAGGTTAGGTACTGGAGCCGCGACCACCCACGTATGGCTAAGGCACGGGACTATGTAGAGGAGATCCTGGGGCTTGAGGAGGAGAGGTACCGCTCCACACTAAGGAGGATCTCCAGCATCGCCAACCGCTTCTTAAAGAAGCCCCCGGCGCTGGAGCAGCTTATAGAGCTCTACGACTCCCACGGCATACCGCCAGAGCTGCTTAGGGAGGAGCTTAGGAGGCGGGGCGTGGAGATCACTGTCCCGCCAAACTTCTACGAACTAGTCGCCTCGAGGCATATGAAGCCGTCGCGGATGCGCAGCTTCGAGAGGTCGAAGCTACCTAGAGAGGTTGAGGAATGGGCACGGAGCTTCCCAGAGACAGAGAGGCTGTTCCATAAAGACCCCTACCTGCGCAGCTTCACGGCACGGGTCCTGGGCGTTCGTGGAAGGTACTTGGTGCTAGACAGAACAGCATTCTACCCGGAGGGCGGTGGTCAGCTGGGGGATACGGGGTTCATCGAGGTCAGCGGTAGGAGGTTCCGCGTTGCTGATACCCAGAAGGTTGGTAGTGTCGTCGTCCACGTACTCGCCGAGGAGGTAAGGGACGTGAAGCGGGGGGCTGTAGTCAAGGGCTACATAGACTGGGAGCGTAGGTACAGGTTAATGAGGCACCACACAGCGACCCACATACTACTAGGAGCCCTGCGCAGGGTCCTCGGTGAACATGTATGGCAGGCAGGTGCCGAGAAGACCGCTGAGAAGGCTAGGCTTGACGTAACTCACTACGAGCTTCCGGACCCCAGCACCGTTAGGAAGATCGAGCAGCTTGTAAACACCGTAGTCACCGAGGCACTGCCCGTAAGGACTATGTATATGCATCGCAACGATGCTGAGGCTAAGTACGGCTTCACATTATTCCAAGGGGGCGTGCCTATGGAGCCCGTTATAAGAGTTGTTGAGATCCCCGGATGGGATGCCGAGGCATGCTTCGGAACTCATGTGAAAAACACGAGTGAGGTAGGCTCGTTCAAGATAATCAATGTGGAGAAGATAGCTGACGGGGTCGTACGCTTCGAGTACGTGACAGGGCCCGCCGTATCAGAGTACGCACAGAGACTGGAGGATGTGCTGGATGCGGTGGCCGAGGCGGTAGGGGGTTCGCGTGCCGAGGTGATGCACCGCGTAAGGT
>QMWY01000164.1 GCA_003661865.1 Thermoprotei archaeon | reverse complement strand
TCCTTACGTACTCCGCGAGCTCCCTTAAGAGGTCGGCGCACTCCTCCAGATCCGATGGAGGCTCATTGGCTATGCTGTACATTATCACCGAGGGCCTGTTGCGGTGCTGCCTGATCATCTCCTCGGCTACGCGCCTCGCCTTCTCCCTGATACCGGGGTCTCTGCACCACCTCCTAAGCTCGTTCTCGGGCATTATCCTCGAGATCCCGGATAGGCATACTGTGGACTCGAGGATCACCAGGAACCCCATCTCGTCGGCTAGGTCTAGGTGCTCATCGCTGTAGGGGTAGTGCGATGTCCTGAAGGAGTTCGCGCCCAGTATCCTCATCAGGTAGAAGTCCCGTACAAGTACAGCACCTGGGAGGTGCTTCCCCGTTACGGGGAAGTCCTCGTGCCTCCCAAACCCCTTTAGGAACACGGGCCTCCCGTTGAGCAGGATCCTACCATCCCTAACCTCGACGCTCCTGAACCCGATCCTCTCCTCAACCACGTCCTCGAGGGAGCCGTTCACGTAGAGCTCCGCTACCAGCGTGTACAGATACGGGTCGTCAGGACACCATGGGTGAGCACCCTCGACCCTCTCCTCAAACAAGGCTCTCCCATCAACGCACCTCCTCCTGGTGTGCAGAACCCCCCGCTCCTCGCGATCGAGGAGCCTCAGAGCGACCTCGCATCCACCCCGCTCTACGTGCGCAGCTACAGAGACCTTTAGCAGCCCGGTGTGGCTCGTCTCGACGATGAGCTCCTCGACGTAGCTGCTGGAGGTGAGCTCTAGGTAGACGCTCCTATGGATACCACCATAGGGGAAGAAGTCGAAGGCCGTCTCGTTAAGCCCGCGTGCAGGTGGGAGCCTATCCAGCCCAGGCCTATTGTCGATCCTAACCACCAGGGTGTTCCACGAGCCGTAGCTAAGGGCAGGTGCCCTAAGCCTGAACTCCGTGAACGAGCCCTCGTGCTCCCCTATGTAAGTGCCGTTGAGCCACACCTTCGCGTGGTACCCGGCGCCCTTGAAAACGAGCCAGGGCACCTTGCCCCGGTGCTCATGCGGTACGTAGAACCTCCTCTGGTACCAGGCGATGCCGACGTACCTATCCCACTGCGGGTTCTGCTCGTTCCACGAGGAGGGCACGTATATCACATCACCCCCGCTGAACCCCCTGAACCACCCCTCCTTCTCACCCACGTCCTCGGGGTCGAGCCTGAAGCGCCAGAAGCCGTCTAGGGGTATGCGGGGCCTGAACGCGCCTCTCATGGACTACGCCTCCTCTCGTGGACTAGGGGACCGGTGAGGAATTAACCGCGATCGTGTCTAGAGGCGGTAGAGCTCCTCGGCATTGCGGTGGAGCAGCGCCTCGGCGATCTCGAGCGCTAGGCCCTTATCCAGGTACCCCTTCTCGACGAGGACTGCCAGCGTATGGGCTAGCTCCCTCTTCGCTAGGAGCGCCTTGCCGTAGACCCAGTCCGCGACGTACGCATCGCTGAAGAACCCGTGGATCTTGGTGTATGGAAGCATCTGCAGCCTGGTCCTGAGGTACGTCGATATGTACTCGGGGTACATGGAGAACCACCAGTAGCCGCTGAGGTATGAGTTGGGGTAGTTCTTCGCGATCACCGATACTTGGTGGTTCAGCAGGGGATCGGCTATTATTATGTCGAACCGTGTCTCGGGGTGCCGGGCGAGGAGCAGGCCTAGGTTCACCACCTGCTCGGGCCTGTAGACGACGAGTGCGTAGTCCGGGGGTGAGGCCCCGGGTAGGGGTCTCTTGACACCGAGCATCATCTGCACCACGAGCCCCTTCTCCCCCGCGATCCTGACGAGCTCCTCGAACGCGAAGGAGTTGAGGAGCCTCCTACCCGTAACACCTATCCACCTACCCCTCCTAAGCGCCTCTATGTAGGGCGCTACGCTGCTATGCGGTGCGGCAAGGCCGTAGAAGTCGTCATCGGGCTGGATGCTGAACGTGATCGCCACGACGTGCCCCTCGAACTTCTTAACCAAGTGCTGGAGCGCCTCGGCCAGCCCGTCAGGATCCCTGACCTCAACCCCCGTCACCTCCTCGAGCCTCCTAAGGCTATCCGGGGTCATCCCCGGGACCAGGGAGTCCATCCTGAGCGCACCTGTGAAGAGCTGGGGGTCGTACTTCGGCAGGGGCTCTAGGGGCTGTATGGTCAGGATGGACTTCTTCACGGGGACCCTCTCCCGTAGGATACGCAGGGCCCTCGCCTCATCACCAACAGCCTTCTCGACGAGCTCGGCGACGAGCCTCCAGCTCTTCTCGTCTATGTAGCTCCCCTCGAAGCCGTAGAGGTCCCTGAGGCTCCCCATGAGGCACCAGTACGTTGAGGTGTTCCTGATCCTCCTGATGTAGCGCAGCGCCCTCTGGAGCCTCTCAACACCCCTAGAACCTTCGAGCTCCTCCCAGGGCATGCCGGAGGAGGCGAGCTCCGTAACTATGTAGTGGTAGAACACTATGTCATCGATGCTCCTCGGGGCCAGCGCCTCAGGGTTCAGGTGGTTATGGACGTCGACCACGGGGATCCTGAGGATCTCGGAGAAGAGCTCGTCGAAGAGGGGGCCGTGTACGGGCAAGGCGATCCGCCTAAGACCCCTGCTCAGCTGTGAAGAGCGTTCGCGGAGAAATAAGTAGACGTGTAGAGACCATTAGCAAGTGCTGATCTGATTTGTTCCGGAAGGGCCCCACCTAGCAGCCCCGGCGCTTCTCATTGAACCTCGCTCAGCAGCTCCAGCGCCAGATCCACGAGCCTCTCCGACTCCCCCGGCTCGATGACCGAGAACGGTATGGAGGCCTCGTACCCGCCCCTCATCAGCTCCTCCTGGGTGGGGAGGTACCCTATGTAGCTGTTGGTGTAGCCCGCTACGACCAAGTGTCTGAGGGGGGCCTGCTTCTTGATCGCGAGCTGTAGCTCTACGAAGGGCTCTGAGGGGAGGAACACCAAGCCCGCCTCCCCGAGCACAAGTACGCATATCCGCGCCTCTACATAGCCCTGGGAGACCCTTTCGTGGGCGCGCAGAACCTGGTCCGCTAACCAGCGTAGGTGCGGAGGTGCGTTGGCCAGTGCATCGCGCTGCTCCTCCATAAACGCGGCCCACTCCTCGGTTCGGGTCCTCAGCCTCACCTCCCTGCACAGCATCCGTGGCTCGCTGATGCTGGGCTCCGCAGCCCACACCCCCTCAGCCTTGAGCACCTCTAGGGCTAGGGCTCTTCCATACCACTCCACCTCCTCCGGCGTACCCCTGCTCCTATCGTAGGGGTCGTCGAGCCTCGTAGAGGGGGTTAGGGGATTGATATTGCCTGCGCAGCCCGTTAGGAACACCCCTGGGGTGCCGTGACCAGCCTCCTCAAGGCTCCTGAGCAGGGCCCCGGGGTAGTCGGCGCTTATCAGCGCGCTCCTAGGCCCAAGGACCACGGGGTGGGCGGCGAAGCTAACCACCCTGAGGCTCCCGCTGCGCCTAACCAGGGTTAGGACTGTTACCTCGGGGTCGATAACGCCTCTCCGCGGATCCCTCCTGTTGTACACGAGCTCCGGGGCTAACGACCTTGCGAACACCACCTTCTCAACATCCTCTAGCCGCCTATAGGCGCAGGCTGCGCAGCCCGCTACAGACTCCACTAGGTACTCCACGTACCAGGGGCTGAACCCTGGACGGGGGCCCGAGTGGGTATGGGTTGCTGATACAACCACGTTCTGCTCATCGACCGGTGCCCTGCGGGCCACGGCCCTCCTAATCCTCTTCACAAGCCCTTCATCAACCTCGAGCAGGTCTAGGGAGGCTATGACGGCTACGGGCTCGTCCCCCATGGCTACGGCTACGCAGCGTGCGTAGAGCTCATCTAGGATCCCCTCAGATGGCCTCGTCCTAGCTGAGAAGCCCGCTAGGTACACACCTATGGGA
>QMWY01000163.1 GCA_003661865.1 Thermoprotei archaeon | reverse complement strand
TCCAAAGACCAGTATGTCTATATCCGCCGTGGCTAGCAGCCTCGCCGCCTCCACGGCGCTGCGCACCATGGCCCTCAGCGCCTCTGGGGTCACCTCCCTCAGCGGCACCCGGGCGCTATGGATCGAGACCCCGCGCGGTACGTAGCTCCAGAACTCTGACTCCATAGTGGTGTTCGAAGATGGTACTACAAGCCCTATGCGCCCCCTCCACCCAAACAAGGCTACGCCCCGAGAAACTGATCCGCAACCGGTAATGAAAGGCTTGCCGAGGGTCCGCACCTAGCGCTGAACAACCTCCGTAGCCGTCGAGGCCCCTAGCCGCCGGAGAACCCTATCCACATCGGGCTTGTACGGGGTCAGCAGCTCAAGAGGCTTGACCCCGGGCTCGGCACCGCGTCTAAGGACTGCGAGACCCGTGGCTGCGAATACAGCCGCTGTGAACCTCGGTGTTGCGGGGTCGTTGGGCTCGCCCTCCATAACGGCGCGAGCGCGGTACCTAGCACCGCTCTCCTCAACACGCACCTCGAGGATCGCGACATCCCCTATGCCGATCCTCGAGATCGCGAGTACCTCATCTAGGAGCCTCGCTAGGAGCTTACGTGGAGAGACCCTGGCCCCACCTACCTCTAGGGGCCTATCCTCTAGAAGGCCTAGGTCCCTAAGCAGCTTCATAGCGCTTAGGTGGCCTGGCCACCTAAGGGTGGCTTCGTACATGTTGAGCGCCTCAACGTTTCTCAGGAGCGTGCGGAGCCCATCGCTGTAGAACCCCTCGAGCATTCCGAAGCCCTCGATCTCGAACCTCAGAACCTCTTCCAGGGGGTCCACGCACCGCACCTTGCCATCGACCACTATGCGCGCGCACCTAGTGTACTCCTCTAGCAGGTCCTCGGCGCTCCAAGTAACTACGTAGCCTATCGGCGGTACGGGTCTCTTGGGTATGCCGCCGACGAGGATCTCGACCTTCTCAGCACCGCCGAGCAGCCTCAGCGCCTCACCCACGAGCATGTTGCTGTAGCCCGGGGCGAAGCCCGCATCCGGAACGTACACGCTTCCACAGCCGAGGAAGGGCTTCTCGAACACGTATGGGTCAACAGCGCTGTAGGAAACATCCACCACGTCTACACACACCCTAGAGAGCTCCTCGATGAAGCGCGGCGCCACCGATGATGGGAGGGAGACCATGACAAGGTCCGAACCCCTAGCCAGCCGAGCGGCATCCGCGGGGGCCTCCACACGTGTGAAGGAGGCTCCAAGCTCCTCAGCAACCCTCCTCTTCCCAGGATCCGCATCGAGCACCACGAACTCGCAGCCTTCGAACCCCTCGAGCGCTTGGGCTATTCTGAGGGCCCTTGAGCCAACCCTTCCAAGCCCTATCAGAACTACGCGGCACATACTCCTCACCTCCGAAGCCAGGGCTCAAGGGGCTTTAACGTGCTTCTGCGAACGGCATCGATCACCAGGTCTATGGGCGGGGGAGAGTCGCTGCACATCTTACACGCACTGTTCATGGGGTTCCATACACACTCCTCCTCGAAGAACCTCTTCACCTGCATCGCCGCTATTACCGCGGAGCCTACGAAGCTCTCATGCGAGTACCCGGCTATGTGGGGCGTGACGATGACTCGGGAGTCCCTGAGGAACTTTAGGATCCCAGAGCCCGGGGGTATGGGCTCTTCGTAGTACACGTCTATCACCAGCCTAACATCGTCCCGCTCCTCCAACAGCCTCTCAAGGGCTCCGGGCTCAACAACCTTGCCCCTACCAACGTTTACGAACACCGCGCCCCGGGGAAGGGCCTTCAGGTGCTCGTAGGTTATCAGGTGCCTCGTCTCACGGGTTAGAGGGAGGCTCACAACCACGATATCGCTAAGCTCGAAGATCTCCTCGAACGGGAGGTAGATCGCCCCGAGCGATACCTCTAGGTAGGGTTTTCTGCTACGGGCCCAGTAGTAGACCCTCTTAACGCCTAGGGCCCTAAGCTTAACAGCTATGCTCCACCCGATCCTCCCAGCCCCTACAAGCCCTAGCGACCTCCCAACAACGAGCTCGCCACGGAGGTGGTAGGGCCATCCCTCGCTCCACCACCTACCCTCCAGTACGTAGAGGTGCCCAGCAATAACGTTTCTGAGAACCGCTAGGATCCCCGCGATCGCGTGCTCAGCAACCGCCTCAGCTATGACCTCGGGGCTGTTGGCTGTGCAGATCCCCCTCCCCTCGGCGAGCACATGGTCGATCTCCTCGGCCCCGCTACTCCTCGAGACCACCAGCCTGAGCCTAAGGGCTTTCGAGAGCGTAGAGCCGCTTACCCTTCGCCCCACGAGCACTAGGGCATCGGCGTCTAGGTTGAGCCTGGCGAGCTCATCACCAGGAACACCGTGCTCAACTTCGACTACGTTGAACGGTGCTAGGATCCTGCGGGCCAGGGAAGGTAGCGGGGGAACAGCAACGACCTTAACCATGCTGACCGCCGTAGTAGACCCCTCGGCTAGGGTATTAAGTACGTAGGGTGTCAAGACAGCTCAGCATAACTCTCATCCATATCCACCGATTCGTGGGTGCCGTAGCTTGGGCAGGGTACTTGTGGTAGACCCCAGCATAGCTGGGGCCTCCGGGGATATGCTGGTAGCAGCACTCCTAGACCTGGTAGGGGATCAGGGAGTGGGGGTTCTGAAGAGCCTTGGCGAAGCCGTGAAGAGGTGCTGCTCGTGGGTCGAGGACCTTAGGGTGGCCGTCGAGGACGTTACGAAGCACGGCTTCAGGGCCAAGCGCTTGAAGGTGGAGCTACGGGAGCGTGGGGGGCATAGGCACGGAGGGGAGATCCTCAGGGCTGTAGAGTGCGCTTCGCAGAAGCTAGGGCTCTCGGAGAGGGGCAGGGGCATAGCCTTAGCGGCTATCCGCCTACTCCTAGAGGCAGAGGCCTCGATCCACGGAAGCAGCGCTGAGGAGGTGCACCTACACGAGGCGGGCTCGGCAGATACGGTCATCGATGTGGTTGGGTCGGCGGCTCTTGTAGAGAGGATCGGGGATTTGGAGGACGTGTACGTGCTCCCCGTAGCCGTGGGCGGCGGTAGGGTCAGGATAGAGCATGGCCTAGTCCCAGCCCCAGCCCCCGCAACCCTCGAGCTTCTCAGGCGTGGCGGGCTCTACACCGTGGGAGGACCCGTTGAGAAGGAGCTTGCTACCCCTACCGGGGTGGCGCTCATAGTGGCCATGGGTGCTAAGCCCGTGAAGTTCCTCCCGCCTATGAGACCCCTAGCGGTTGGCTACGGAGCCGGGGCTATGGACCTCCCCGGGGTTCCAAACGTGCTGCGCGTGATCGTGGGTGAGGGAGATCCGGGGCTGGGGGAGGAGAGCGTGGTCATCCTCGAAACCGATGTCGATGACGTGACGGGGGAGGTGCTGGGCCACGTGATAGGGAGGGCTATGGATGCGGGCGCCCTCGACATCTCGGTGATCCCGAGCCATAGGAAGAAGGGGAGGCCTGGGTACCTGGTTAGGGTTCTTGTGAGGCCGGGGGATGAGGCTGCTATTGCGAGGCTCCTGGTCGAGGAGCTGGGCACGCTGGGTGTAAGGGTCGTGCCCGTTAAGCGCTTCGTGGTCCCCGAGAGGAGCTTCGTCGAGACGAGGCTAAGCATCGGGGGTAGGGAGTTCGCAGTTAGGGTCAAGGTGAGTAGGGATTCCCAGGGCAGGATCGTGGCTGTGAAGCCCGAGTACAGCGATCTTGAGAGGGTTTCTCGGGAGGCCAACGTACCCCTAAGGCTCGTGGCGCAGGAGGTTATGAGGAGGGTTGAGTTGGAGGAGCCTTAGGTGTATATACCGGCGAGGAGCCCGGAAACGGGGTGAAGGCCCTGCCTAAGGCTACCGTAGCCGTTGTGAAACGCGGCGATGGCTACGAGGGGACGCCCAGGGCACTCAGGCTC
>QMWY01000162.1 GCA_003661865.1 Thermoprotei archaeon | reverse complement strand
GTGTAGATCCCCTGAGGGGTGCTAGCAAGCCGGCAGACCTCTACGAGAAGGACCTCATGTCCCTTTACATAATAGGGAAGTATGGGCTGGGGCTAGATAAGGACCTCTCCCCAGAGGTATTCGAGCGGATATTCACGGTTGAGCACCGCTATGAGAAGGCGGCTGAGGCACTGATGAAGAATGGGGATCCGCAGGCGGCGCGGGAAGGGGTTCTGAAGGCGCTTGAAGGCATGGATATCAACGGGTCGCTCATGGCGCGCGTCCTGAGGTTCGTATTCACCCTCCACTACTACGGCTTCATAACCCGTGAAGAGTTCGAGAAGGCACTTAGGAACGCCTACAAAGCGTTCCCAGAACTCGAGGACACGATCAGGAGGTTCGCCAAGTTCTACATAGCGTACAGGATAGGCGAGGAGATGAGCCGAGGGAGTGTGAGGAGCAAGATCGAGCTGGACGTCCTAAGGAACAAGGTTGCGCTCGACGTAGGCATCCCCCGCGCCGTGCCTAGGCTAGGCTACGTAATCGACGTTGCCAAGGCGTTCTTCGTTGTACCTAAGAAGATCCTGCAGCTCAAGGAGAAGAGGAGCTAGGATTTTTAACCGGGGCATCATAGAGCTGACAGGTGCTGAGTATGATAAGGGCCGAGATCGAGCACGTCTACCTCGTCAAGAAGGGTGGGAGGAGCTTCATAGTGGAGCTGCATAGAGCTCCCAACGGAAGGCTATTCGTGGTCCCGATAGAGGTGCTGAAGCATGTGTACACAATCGACGAGGAGAGCGGTCCTAAGGAGTGGGAGTACAAGGTTGAGGAGGCGGAGGAGATAGACTACATGCAGCTGCCCCGCGAAGTCAGGGCAGCTCTTTCACGCGTAGGGCTCTAAACATCCGTAGCTGTGCTGTTCCCGGTACCCCAAGCCCTCAGGACCCGGTGCTACCGTCGCTAAGCTTTTCTATGTTGTAACACCCTAGTATCACCCCAGCTCAGCCGGGAGGCTGCGAGGGTGAAGAGAGGTGCTGATCTACGCTGAGGAGCACAGCGATGAGGAGGTGTATAGGCTCCTAACACCCTACGTGGCGAGGTGGTTTAGGGAGAGGTATGGGAGGTTTACACCACCCCAGCGGATGGCTATACCCTACATAAAGGCGGGGCACAACATCCTAATATCGAGCCCAACCGGAACTGGGAAGACCCTAGCAGCTTTCCTAGCGATCATAGACGAGCTCGTGGCACTCGATCTGAACGGGGGGCTTGATGATAAGGTATACGCCCTCTACGTCTCTCCCCTAAGGGCGCTGAACAACGATATGAGGAGGAATCTCCTTGTACCGCTCCAGGGGATATCAGAGATCGTTAGGAGGGAGCTGGGGAAGGAGCTGGGTATAAGGGTGGCGGTCAGGACCAGCGATACAACGCCTTACGAGAAGCAGCGCATGCTGAGGAACCCCCCGCATATACTGATAACCACACCGGAGAGCTTCGCCATAGCCCTCGTAGCCCCCCGGTTCCGCGAGCTGCTAAGGGGTGTGCGGTGGATAATAGTTGATGAGATCCACGAGCTCGCCAGCAACAAGAGGGGGAGCCACCTAGCGCTATCGATAGAAAGGCTGGAGGAGCTGGTTGAGAAACCCCTTCAGAGGATAGGGCTTAGCGCAACCATAGCCCCCCTAGAAGAGGTCGCCAGGTTCCTAGTGGGGTACCGCGATGATGGCACACCGAGGAGCTGCGTCATCGCGGACGCCAGGTTCTCCAAGCCCCACGACATAAGGGTTCTCTGCCCCCACTTCGACCTAGTGTACACCCCCGCCAACGTGCTCAACGACGCGATCTACAGGATCCTGCAGGAGCTCATAGCCAGGCACCGGACAACGATAGTGTTCACCAACACCCGTAGCGCTACCGAGCGCGTTGTTTACAAGCTGAGGAAAGTGCTGAAGGACAACGGCGTTGTAGATGCCGATAGCGTTGAGGCGCATCACAGCAGCTTGAGCAGGGATGTTAGGCTAAGCGTTGAAGAGAAGCTGAAGAGGGGTGAGCTCAGGGTCGTTGTAACATCGACTAGCCTGGAGCTGGGCATAGACATAGGCTACGTAGACCTGGTAGTCCTGCTCAGCAGCCCGAAGAGCGTTACGAGGCTTCTCCAGAGGGTTGGTAGGGCTGGGCATCACATAGAGCAGGTTAGCAAGGGAAGGATCATAGTGGTCGATAGGGACGACCTTGTCGAGTGCACGGTGCTGGCGAAGCTAGCTATGGAGAGGAAGATAGACCGAGTGAAGATCCCTAAGAAGCCCCTAGACGTGCTCGCACAGCACATAGTCGGCATGGTGCTCGAAAAGCCCCGCACAGTCGATGAGGTCCTCAGGATCGTTAGGAGGAGCTATCCGTACCACGACCTCTCCGGAGAGGAGCTCCTCAGCGTAGTCAGGTTCCTAGCGGGGGAATACGGGGGGCTTGAGACCTACAACGTGTACTCCAAGATCAGGTTCGATGAGGAGACAGGTGTTATTAGGAGGAAGCGGAGTGCGCGGATGATATACCAGCTCAACGTGGGCACGATACCCGACGAGGCAAAGGTTAGGGTCATGCTTAGGGGTGGGGGGTAGGCTAAGGTACATAGGGGACCTGGAGGAGGCCTTCGTGGAGATACTCTCTCCGGGGGATGTCTTCGTCTTGGGTGGCAGGACCTATCGCGTGGTTAGGATAACCCCTCTGCAGGTGGAGGTGGAGAAGGCGGAGGGTGCGCGCCCCACGGTACCGAGCTGGTTCTCAGAGATGCTGCCACTCGCCTACGACTCAGCGCTCGAGGTCGGAGCGTTTAGGAGGAGAATCGCTGAGATGATTCAGGGGGTGGATAGGGAGGAGGTGGTTGAGTACCTGATCAGGGAGTACAGGCTTGAGAGGCACGCTGCTGAGTACATCTATGACTACATCGCTGAGCAGATCCTGTTTACAGGAGGACTCGTACCCAGCGACAAGCTCATACTCATAGAGCTGTGGAATGACCACGATAACCGCACAACCAACCTCATATTCCACACGTTGTTTGGGCGTAGGGTAAACGATGTGCTTGCCAGGGCGTACGCCTACGTCTTCGCCAAGGCTTTGGGGACGAGCGTGCGCATAACAGTTACAGACAACGGGTTCATGCTCACTGTACCCCTCATAGAGATCGAGCCTCGTAGGGTCCTCGATATAGCTAGGCGGGTTAGGAGCGACAACGTCAGGAGCCTTGTTGAGAAGGCTCTTAGGAGGACGGAGCTCCTGAAGAAGAGGTTTAGGCACTGCGCGGAGCGCTCATTCATGATGCTTAGGAGGTACAAGGGCGTGGATGTGAACCTCGCCAGGAGACAGCTCAACTCTGAGAGGCTGCTGAGAATTGTGGAGGAGTTCAAGGACTTCCCCGTCCTCAAGGAGACCCTGCGGGAGATACTCGAGGACTTCATGGACCTGGAGCACGCAGTAGAGGTTCTGAAAAGGGTTGAGCGCGGCGAGATCGAGGTGAAGGTGTTCAAGAGCCCCGGGGTCCCGAGCCCCTTCGCCCACGGGATAGTGGCGTGGGGCTACAGCGACGTGGTGCTGATGGAGGATAAGAAGAGGCTCATAGCAAAGCTCCACCAGAGGGTTAAGGAGCTTATAGAAAAGGGTAGGGCGGAGGCATTGCACAGTGATACAGCACCTCAGAACATCGGTGTTGTAGCTGCTGAGTAGCTAGGCAGCAGCGCTACCCCTCCCTACACACCGTATCCACCACATCTATGGGCAGCTCTATGTAGAGAGGCTCGCCACCCTCTCCAATCTCTACGCGCCCTCCAAAGACCCTATGCACCTCTTCACCTAAGCACCTCAGCAGCACGGCAAACGCATTTACGAAGCGGGGCAGCTCCTCATCACCACTGTAATACCTGTACACCCCATGCATCTCCATCTTGACCC
>QMWY01000161.1 GCA_003661865.1 Thermoprotei archaeon | reverse complement strand
GGAGCGTCGAGGAGCTGCTCACGAGGAGCGATGCTGTTTCTATACACGTACCTCTGACCTCCGAGACGAGGCATCTGATAAACGAGGAGAGGCTTTCGAGGGCTAAGAAGGGCATGGTCCTGGTCAACACCTCACGCGGCGGTGTCGTGGATACCCAGGCCCTTATACGCGCCCTTGAGGAGGGTGTGGTCTCATGCGCAGCCCTAGACGTGGTTGAGGGGGAGCCCATAGGAGGCGACCACCCCCTGCTTAAGCACCCCAACGTCATAGTAACACCCCACATAGGCTCGGCATCTGTGGAGAGCTACAGGGCTATGGACGAGGCCTCGCTCGAGGAGGCTGTGAGGATCGTGAGGGGTAAGAAGCCTCTATGGATAGTAAACCCGGAGGTGCTATCATCCCCCAAGCTAAGGGTGCGCCTATTCACCAGTCCTGCTAGATTTGGATAGCGTTATGTACCCCAGCACAGCTGCCGCCACCAGCGGGAGTGCTACGAGCCAGGCGTAGCTGGTCTCGTACCCCCACGCCGCAGCCATGTACCCGAAGACGTTTGGGGCTATGAAGCCGCCCAGGTCGAACCCCATTGCGTAAACCGCAACAGCCCTATTCCTAGCTCTCTCAGGGGCTGACCTGACAGCCATGAGCTGTATCGTGGGTACTGTTAGGCCTAGTCCCGCGCCGTAGAGGATAGCCACTACGAAGCTTGCAGGGACCCAGTAGAGCCAGCGGAGCAGGGCTATGGAGAGGGCCACTACGGAGTAGCCTGCGAGGGCTACCCTACCCGGGTCCATCCTCATCGAAAGCCTCCCGGCTACGTAGCGCGTAGCAAGGCTTGCCACGCCGAAGAACGCCATGAAGTAGCCATAGTACTTGGCACCGTATCCCAGATCCCTGTAGTGCGCCTGCAGAAGACCAGATACCGTCATGAAGACCCCGCCTCCGCAGACCGCAACAGCCATTAGGATGAGCACAGTCCTGTTCAGAGCCTCACGCCAAGACCCATCGCCTCCCTCACCTACGCGCCTCCTAATGTAAGGGGCGTTGAGCACCACCACTACAATCGCCAGGAGTGCTGCCAGTAGGAACACCGGTACGTAGCCGTAGGAGTCTACGATCACCCCCGCGATCACGGGCGATACCAAGCTGCCCAGCGATATAAGCATGGATCTGAGCCCTAGTGCAAGCCCTG
The DNA here is from genome assembly GCA_003661865.1 of Thermoprotei archaeon. Taxonomy (GTDB): domain Archaea; phylum Thermoproteota; class Thermoprotei_A; order Sulfolobales; family Ignisphaeraceae; genus QMWT01. Next base: position 2,779 of record QMWY01000161.1, on the reverse strand, counting down.
CGTACTCTCCTGCAACCGTTGCTACTGCAGCTATCGATGGGGATATGAAGAAGGCCCCGCCAACGCCGTGGAGCACGCGGGCGGCGGTCAGCGACGCCATGTCATGGGATGCTGCGTACGCTAGGGAGGCAGCCGCGGTGAACGCACCTCCGACAGCCATCGCTAGGAAGCTGCTGGTCCTATCGGCTACGTAGCCCGAGAAGGGTCTTAGGACTAGGGAGACCAGGGGGACTATGGACCACAGGGCGCTAGTAGCTGCAATACCTATGCCCAGATCCCTAGAGTACCTAGCGATCACCGACGCCCCAAGCTGCACTGCTAAGAAGTAGCTCGCTACAGATGCTAGCACTACCCCGAGCTCCTTACTCAGCCTCATACAGCATCAGCCGTATCACGGCTCATAGCACCGCCTTCCTAAAAAGCATTGGACTCGGTGCCCAGCGGTCCTGAGAAGACCCTAGGAAAGACCCTTAGTACCCAGCCTCCCGCTCACCCCCGATCCTTCCAAGGCTCCTCAGGACCTCCCGGAACGCCGATAGCATCATGGAGAGGTCGCTCCTGATCGCGACGAAGCGGAACCCCATCTCGATGTACTTCCTGACCTGCTCAGCGCTGAATGCATGTATCCCGGGCGTAACCCCGTGCCTCTCGCACGCCTTCAGAACCCTTTCAAGCGCCTCTCTGAACCTGGGGTGGTCGAACTGGGTCGGTATCCCAAGGTTCGTCGAGAGGTCCATGGGCCCTACGTAGGCGACGTCTATGCCCTTTACCGATAGGATCTCGTCGAGGTTCTCCAGCGCCTTAGCCGTCTCGACCTGGACTATTATGACCCGCTCCTCAGTCTCGAACCTCGTGTAGTAGTCTAGGAAGCTCTTAGCGCCGTACCTAACGGCTCTTCGAGGCCCAACGCCCCTGAGGCCCTTAGGGGGGTAGGTAGCGTACCTAACCGCAGCCTCGGCCTCCTCCCGGGTGTTGACCCATGGCACCAGTATCCCCTCGGCCCCTATGTCCAGGGCGCGCTTGATCACGACCATGTCGTTCCAGGGGACCCTGACTATCGGGGCTATCCTCGTGCCGCGCAGGGGCATCATGAGGACCTGCACATCAGGTATGTCTAGGGGGGCGTGCTCCATATCGAACACCAGCCAGTCAAGGGGGAGCTCGCTAAGAGCATCCACAACATCGGGGTGGTTGATCGTTATCCATGTGCCTAGCGCAACCCCTCCTTCCCTAAGAAGCTTCTTGAGATGAGGCACGATCCCACCTCTAACCGCTGACCCTAGCTAGGTATTAAGCTGAGGCGTCAGCTACTCCCCCTCCACAGGACGAGCCAAGGACGGTAGCAGATCCTGCTCCACAGCCTGCTAACCCTCCTCTTGCCAGCTGCTGAGATCAGCTCTAGGAGCCTGCCGAGCTTCATCCCAACGGGCTTGACCATGGCTACGTCGTCCTCGTAGCCGCATGTAGCCCTGACAAGGTTTTCAACAGCCCTCCACCCATACCTCCTGCCGATCGCATCCCAAGAGAGCACTACGTAGCCTAGTGACGAGAATAGGTTCATCGACGCCCTGTTGTCTATAGTTGTCGTCGCTACGTAGCCCGATGCTCCGCGTAGCCCCATAGCCTCCTCAGCTGATAGCACCAGCACCTTCCCCAGCCCCTTACCACGCCACCGCTTCTCAACCGCTACGTAGTACATAACCCCCAGCTTAACGCTCCCTAGGTCCGCTAGGTAGACTACCGCTGACGCAACGGGCTTGCCGCTCAGCCTGAGCAGCAGGGTGCTCGCAACCCCCGCCTCCACAGCGGATCTAGCGTAGTAGGCGTGCCAGCTACCCAGGGACCTCTCAATGATCCTTATGGCGGTGTCTGGGTCCCCGCACTCCTCAACAACTATTCCATATCCCTACCCTCTCCACACACATGCTATCTTCAAAAGCTTTAAAAACACTGGCTACCCCGGCCCTATGGGGACAAACCAGGCCTTCTCCACCCCGCGGCTCCTCCTAAGGCTCTTGAGGATCTCGACAACCTTGCTCCACGGAGCCTCAACAACGGCTATGTTGAGGCGCCAACCCTCCTCTAGGAGCTGGTGGTAGAAGGATCTTACCAGGGGCTGGTAGAAGTGTATGGTCTCAATAACCTTCTCATCGACTGCTGGGGCCGAGCCATGGTCTGTCAGCGCTATAAGCACGCCATATACCCTGCCGTTGCTAAATGCGAGCTCGGGGCTCTGGAACGCTATGTACTCCCTAAGCGCCTCCCTAACGAACTCGGACCTGCTGGTGTAGCCGTGCTCAGCTATGTACTTATCAACCTTCTCAAGCAGCGTACCCGGTATCGATATGCTTATCACAGGCATCGCACCACCACTCAAGACCCTCGATATAATACCCAGATCATGAAATCCTCAATACGTACCATATAATACATAACATAGCACCCTAATAAATTAACTTAATATATCGCTAGCGCTTGAAGTTCTGAGGAGCTACCACAGCTGCCCCTTACATCATGAACAGACAGGTATCTTCGTAAAGGTTCTCGCACTGAAAGCAGCTACATAGACATCGGCGATGCAGCCCTTGCCCACCCTCTCCCCATTGCTTACGGGGCGCCTAAGTACCTTCGCTATACCCGCCATCTTCTTCCAGCCGCTGCTGTAGCCCAGCTTACCCAGCACTCGGTAACTACCTGTGGAGATGCTGCGCCTAAGGAGCGTAGCTGTAGTAGGAGCAGGCAGGTGCCATACCCATGAGCTAGTTGCAGCCCTAGGTGC
>QMWY01000160.1 GCA_003661865.1 Thermoprotei archaeon | reverse complement strand
TCCCTAGAGGTTGCCCGCGTTAGGAGCAGGGCTACTCCAACCCCCTGTATCTTCGAGTACGTCTACTTCTCCAGGCCCGACTCCTTCTTCAACGGTGTCCAGGTTCACGAGGCCCGTGTTAGGATGGGTATGGAGCTCGCACGGGTGGCCCCGGTGGATGCCGATGTCGTGATCCCCGTTCCGGATAGCGGGAGGAGCGCCGCCCTCGGCTTCAGCCGCGCCAGCGGGATCCCGATGGATGAGGGTCTTATGAGGAACCGGTACGTGGGGAGGAGCTTCATCATGCCCCCGGGTCTCCGCGAGCTCATCTCCTCGATCAAGTACGGTGTTGTGAGGAGGGTTGTTGAGGGTAGGAGGGTCGTTGTTGTCGACGACTCGCTGATCAGGGGCACGACTATGAGGAGCATAGTCTCGCTCCTAAGGAGGTTCGGGGCCCGGGAGGTCCACGTGAGGATCGCTAGCCCCCCGGTGAGGTACCCCTGCTTCATGGGGATAGACTTCCCGACTAGACGCGAGCTCATAGCCTCTAAGCTGGGTAGCGTTGAGGAGGTCGCCAGGGCTATAGGGGCCGACTCCCTAGCCTACAACACCCTTGAGGGGCTCCTCAGAGCCGTTGGGCTCCCGAGCCTATGCACCGCGTGCTTCTCAGGTACCTACCCATTCCCCAACCTCAACCTCGAGGCCCTTGAGAAGAGCTTCGCCCGGGTGGTTGCGTGACGGGGCTAGCCGCTGTCTACGCGTTCGATGAGGTTTGGAGGGTCGGTAAGTTCCTCTACTACGCACTCCTAGCGCTTCAGCACCGGGGCTCCGACGAGGTCAGGGCCTACACCTGGAGCGGTAGCGGGATCGTTGGTGCTCGGGGCGAGCTGGCCCCAAGGATCTTCCGGGAGCTTCCAGGGCATGTAGGGATAGCGGCGTCCTACCCCGGGTACCTAGAGGTTGATAGGCTCGGGGGTAGGGCGTCATTCAACGGCTTCGAGGTCGTGGCGCTTATAGACACCGAGCCCAGCGGCCCCTTGGCGAGAGGTATCGCCCGTGAGCTGGCCAGGAGGGCGTACAGCTCAACGCTTCTAGAAGCAGCCGATGTCCTTGCGCAGTACAGCGGGCTTCACGCAGCCCTCGTGCTTAGCAGCCGTGGAGAGCTCCTCGCATACCGCGGGCACCGCGGCGTTAGGCCCCTAGTTGTCGGGGGCTACGGCTTCGACATGGTCGTGGTGGCCTCCGAGACCCCCGGTATCGAGGTCCTTGGGGCTGAGCCTAGGCGTGAGCTGGAGCCCGGCGAGGTCCTGTACGTTTCGAGACACGGGGTTAGGCCCGCAAGGATTGCGGAGCCCTCGGGAGGGCTCTGCGCAATGGAGATGGTCTACCTGGCGAGGCCCGACTCCACGATCGGGGGTGTCGAGGTCTACAGGTTCAGGAGGGAGCTGGGGAGGGCGCTAGCCAGGGAGTTCAGCGGCGAGGCTGATGTCGTGGTGGGTGTTCCTGAAACAGCCCTCCCCTACGCCGTGGGCTTCGCCGAAGGCACGAACACCCCGCTGGAGCTAGGGTTCGTCGCCACGGGTTGTAGAAGCAGGTCTGCCCTCAAGCTCGGACCCGTTGAGAAGCTCGTCGCCATCCAGCTCAAGATGAGCCCGGTGAAGGGGGTTTTCCGCGGCAAGAGGGTTGCGATCGTCGATGACTCCCTCGTCACCGGCTCGACCGTGAAGACCGTTGTGCAGATCCTGAGGAATAGGGTTGGTGCACGGGAGGTCCACGTACTCATAGCGAGCCCCCCGATCGTTGCTGGGTGCCCCTACGGAGTCCTAGCGCTGAGGAGGGAGGAGCTCCTAGCGGCGAACCTCGATAGGGAGACCACGCTGAGGTACACCGAGGCTGATTCGCTTACATGGATACCGCTCGAGGCCCTCGAGGAGGTCGCCTCTAGGTATGGGCTCAGGCTTTGTGCGAGGTGCTTCGGGATCGATAGGGTTGTTGGTGCTCGGCCATGAAGGTCCTGATCGTTGGGGGTGGGGGTAGGGAGCACGCGATAGCGATCATGGTGTCTAGAAGCGCTGAGGAGCCACGGGTATACGCGGTTGCCAGCCATAGGAACCCCGGTCTGCGTAGGCTATGCGAGTCCACCGGTGGGGTGCTAGCAGTTGTTAGGAGCATCACCGATCCCGAGGCTGTTACACAGGTTGCCGAGGAGGTTTCGCCTGACCTAGTGGTGATCGGGCCTGAGGAGCCCTTGTTCGCAGGGGTTGCAGATGCCCTGAGGAGCCGGGGCTTCACCGTGTTTGGCGCGGGGTCGAGGCTCGCTGAGATAGAGAAGGATAAGGTGTTTGCACGGGAGCTCATGTGGCGCTACGGGATCCCGGGACGCCTCTTCTACAGGGCGTTTACCAAGCTGGAGGAGGCTCTCAGGTTCATGGAGATGGCGGGAGACGTTGTTGTGAAGCCCGCTAGGCAGGCAGGGGGCAAGGGGGTTAAGGTGTTCGCGGACCTAGAGGCGTACCTAGCCTATGAGCGTTCGGAGGCGAAGAGGCTCTACGTGGAGAAGATGTATAGGGAGCTGGTCTCCAAGCTCAGGGATGTTAGGAGGAAGCTCCTCGTTGAGCAGAGGGTCGAGGGTGTTGAGTACACAGTTACCCTGGTAACCGATGGTAGCTACTCCGTAGCGCTCCCCGCTGTGCAGGACCACCCCCATGCCTACGAGCTCGACCTGGGGCCCGAGACCGGGGGTATGGGGAGCATCGCGGGGCCAGGCTATACACCGCCGTTCCTAACACGCGAGGAGTATAGGAGGAGTATCGAGATCGTTGAGCGTAGCCTAGAGGCTCTGCAGAAAGAGGTTGGGGAGAGGTACGTAGGGGCCCTCTCGGGCCAGATGATGCTAACCGCTGTATGGGGGCCGACGCTCATAGAGTTCTACGCGAGGTTCGGGGACCCGGAGATCGCTAACCTGATCCCCGTTATCGAGAGCGACTTCCTAGAGCTTCTCGATAGGGCTGCTACGGGGAGGCTGGCGGGGGCCAGGCTCAGGATCAGGGATGACCTAGCGACGGTTGTCAAGGCTGTTGCACCCGCAGGCTACCCCCTCGATAGGAAGGCTGCTAAGGGGCACCCCGTAGCCGTTGATGAGGAGGGTATTGAGGAGCTCGGCTGCACCCTTCTCTACGCAGCTGTTGAGGAGCTCGGCGGAGCCATCTACACCACGGGCTCTAGAGCGTTCGAGGTCGTGTGCAGTGCGCCAAGCATCGAGGAGGCTGGTAGGCTCGCGGAGAGGGCAGTGGGGATGATAAGGAGCCTCGACGGCTGGCCCCTGATCCACCGCAGCGATGTAGGGTCGCGCGAGCTGCTCATGCGCAGGATCGAGGTTGCGGAGAGGATCAGGGCTATCTACCGCTATAGGGAGGCGCGGGGCCTCCTAGGAACATCCATCGTGTGGGTCCCGGGCAAGGGCATCTTTTCAGACCCCTTGACAAGGCCCTTCCAGGTCCCGAAGGGTGGTTAGCCTTGGAGAGAAGGGAGTTCCTCGCAACACCCGTGGTCTCGAGGAAACCGGTCAAGATCCTGCTGCTTGGAGGTGGGGAGCTGGGGAAGGAGGTTGCTATCGAGGCGCAGAGGCTTGGTGTTGAGGTGGTGGTTGTCGATAGGTATGACTGGGCCCCTGCTATGCACGTCGCGCATAGGAGGTACGTGATCGACATGATGAGCCCTGAGGCCATCAAGGCTGTTGTGAGGAGGGAGGAGCCCGACGCCGTGATCCCCGAGATCGAGGCGATAGCCGTCGACGCCCTCAAGGAGCTTGAGGAGGAGGGGTTCAACGTGATCCCTAACGCCGATGCCGTGAGGATAGCCATGAATAGGGTCGAGCTCAGGCGCTTCGCCGCCGAGAAGCTGGGGCTCCCAACAACTAGGTACGCATTCGCCGAGGATCCCGAGGAGGTCGTCGATGCCTGCGACAAGGTGGGGTACCCATGCCTGATAAAGCCCGAGATG
>QMWY01000159.1 GCA_003661865.1 Thermoprotei archaeon | reverse complement strand
TTGTTTACCTTTCCCATGCTTCGAGCCGCCAACGCAGCTTCCTACCCAGTGCGTTCTACCCACTTCCGCATTAAGGCGGTGTCGTTGTAGTTGTTGTGGTTGGTGGCAGAGCAGCTTCATACTCGTTCCATGCAATGGCCTCAAACTTTATCAGGAAGTTATACGTTGTTCCCTCCTTGGCTGTTTGCAACACTGTTATATCGAGGCTTATATCAGCGGACTGGCATGGATGGAGCTGTACGCCAAAGTTATCGCCCCACCACAGCAGTATGTCCTTTTCGCCATCACCATCAACATCTAGCTCCACTCCCTGTTGCAGCTCCTGTTCATTAAGTTCGTAGTAGGTATAGCTACCATTGCTTGTCACCACTATGATCCTCCAGATCTTGAGGGGTATCGTACCATCGTTATGTACCTTTATCGCTATATGGGTGTAGTACCATGGATAGACGTTGTGTAGCGTAATGTTCATGGAATCGTAGTCTCCATCGCCATCGCTGTCTAAGAGCTCAACATCTGTACAGCCAACATCCTTGCCAAGCTGATCAGCACCTGGTCCTGGTAGATACGATGCGTTCCAGTCATTACCCCCATAAAACCCGTATCCCGGCTGTAATCCGCAAGCATCTAGCCATACTGTGGGCCCAGATACTATCTCCCAGTCGAGCTCACCCGTACTTACCGTAACGTTTATCCTCAGGGTCTCACTCCACATAGCCATAGTAACAGCTCCGAAGATCGCTACTAGGAGCGCTGCGGCCAGCAGCATTGTATAGCTTTTCATCTCAGGTTCTACCTCTCATGATTCGGGACTTACTTCACGGTTGTGCGGACCTATTCGGGACCCGTCCGCTGGGTCTTGAAGAGCGTAAAAACATGGGATTCTGTTGATATACGTGCCCTACATTTGAGCTTCTATTGTTTTACTGGACCTCGTTCCACTGCGCGAATACCAGGGTCACTTCGAAGCTGTAGGACGCGTTCTCCTCAGCTCCCTGCAATACCCTTACCTCTAGTATGTATGTTGCGTTGTCGCCAGGCTCTATCTGCGTATCGCTCGGTGGTATGAGCCTGACGGCAAGAACGTCGTTGTCATACTCCGATATGCTAGAGCTGTTAAGCTTGACTGGTATGGTACCTATGTTGTCGACTATTAGCGTTATGTTCACGGCGTAGCCGGGATAGGTGTTATTTAGCGTAACCCTGAGCTTTATCAAATCGTTCTCTTCATCGTACAGCTCTTCCTCTACGGTACAGCTTGCCACATCCTTACCCTCCTCGTTGCTGAAGCCATCGGGTATCTGCGGATCAGAACCCGTGTCGCTGCAGTAGTAGTCGCTCCACTTGACGTCTACCTCGCCCGTGCTGACGTATACGTTTACCATTAGGGTCTCGCTCCACATGGCGGCTGCTGCTCCTATCGATGCCAGTACTACTGCTAGTGCTAGTAGGGCGAATGTTCTTCCGGGTGTGTACTTCACGTCTTATCCACCTGTTTTGCAGGGTTAGGTGGGGCGGCATGTGTATAAAAGGCGAGGCAACGGCGATACGTACACCGCGCCTATCCCGCTGCTAGGTAGCTTAGATACGTAGCCCCCATACACAGGCAATACCATCCCCTCAGTTGAGAAGCCCTTGGCTCCGGATGTGGTGCCATGTCTTCTAGGCTTGGCTCTCCTTGTAGAGAAACCAAGGGATTAGGTCAGAGGGGTATGGGAGAGGAGGGTGTGGGGCATTCCTCTACGCTCTGCGTTGCTACCTGTTGAAGCTCCGGTACTCTAGGCTTGTTGTTATGGTTACCTTACTGCTCCTCATGCCGCTGATGCTGTACAGCACCACTATGTAGATCTCCTCGCCGGGGTCTAGTGTGTAGGGTTTGAAGCTTGGTAGCCTAGGTGGTTCTCCACAGGGCTTCACAGCCCTCCCGATCTTCGTGAGGAGGTCTAGGTAGGTGCGGATCCCGTGCTTCGCTACGATGAGCACTCTTCTCTTTAGGGTGATCGAGGCTGGGGTATAGTAGGTGTTGAAGCCCGTGATCGTTACCGGTATGGTGCCCCTGTTAACGACCTTTATGATGAGCGCGCTCCTCAGCTCGGTGTAGTTCCGCGGCTCTATTTCCATGACTGCTGAGTGGCCGTAGGTTGCGAGTGTCAGCGTTGGGTGTTCTCTGCAGAGGCTATGGCATTTGTGACACCTATGCATGGTGCAGCAGGTTGTTCCGCAGTAGCACGATGTGTATACGTGGTGGTGGCAGTAGCAAGTGGTGTTGGTGATGTTTATGAAGCAGTAGACCGCGCATGCCTTAGCCATCTCCGGGTCGCTCCACCCCGTGCTTACCGTGACGTCGATCTTGAGCTCTTCGCTCCACATAGCCGCTGCTGCTCCCACCACCGATAGCGCTACTATTGATAGAAGGAGCAGCGCCGATGCTATCCTCAACGCCTATGCATCCGGCTGGATTTACGTGGCTAGGGTAAAAGGTGTTGTGTACCTAGGCTACGTAGCCACGAGCTATCCTTGCCATTCACTACGAGCTTGAGCTACAGATAGCGCAGATGTTCTTACTGCGCGGATCAGGCCCTGCTCATCGCTATAGGTGATGACGTCTATACGCGTCTCCCTCTGGCCTCCCCCGATAGAGCTTAACAGGGAGCGTGTCCAAGCAACCATGTGCATAGGTACGAATATAACCCCTCGAAGACCCGTGTCCAGGACCCCTACGATGAAGCGCGATGCCGCGTCTATGAGCTCATCGGGCGTCGCCCTTGGGTCTACTACTGTTGCTACGAGCTTGTTACTGCCCTTGCCCAGCACGAGATCGAAGCTATGCATAATCCCTGACCTGCCCAGGACTCTACCCGGGGATCTGGCGCTGACCTCGGCATCCCTAACGAGCCTACCAAGATCAACTCTTCCTACACTGTCCTCAGGACTCATAAGCTTCATAAGCTGGGCCATGATCCTGAGCGCGCGCCTGCCCTTCATGGTTATGGTGTAGAGAGTCCCGTGCTCCCCCTCCACAGTCTCTAGGAACCCGCTCTCGATAAGCCTCTGCAGAAACCTCTCCAAGCTCCTGGAGTTGAGGCTGGCGTGGTAGAGTATATGGGTCTTCTTAGCCTTGCCCTCTAGGGCTACGTAGCGGAGTATCGTGTACATGATCTCTAGGTTGCTGCGGTGCCTCTGAGACGAGCTCCTGTTACTGGATAGCAGGACCACCGCTATCTCCAGAAGAAGCTGGGGCTGGGGAGTAGTGATTAATGCTAGGTCTGATTAGAGGGGGTAAAACCTCTATCCTAACCACTGGGGCCCTAGCAATGTGCGGTAGGGTTGTTAGGTACGCTAGGTGGGGGAGTGGTGAGGAGGCGCTGAGGATCCTATGCGGGGTGCTGGGCCTCGGCGATGTGTGTAGCAGGGTGAGGGTTGTTGCGAGTACGAGCTCCTCAGGTGCACTGGCCCGGGTATGGGGTCTCCACCGCGTTTTCCAGGAGGCCATGTCCACTGGGCCTATCTACGTGGTAGAGGTTGTGTGGAGGAACTTCTCCGAGCTTGGCTGCGAGGAGCGCGTGGACGTATTGCTGCACGAACTTGCCCACATACCCTCTAGGCCGCGCGGAGGTGTTAGGCCTCACAATAGGGCGTTCTACAGGAGCCTAGAGCTGTACAGGAGAGCTATTCGGAGGGCGGGGCCAGGTGTTGTTGAGAAGCTCTGCGAGCTCCTCTCAAAGCCCCCCAGCCTTTAGAGGTTGGGAGCGTAGAGCCGATAGCTAGGGTGGTGGGTGTGGCCCTCAGCGATAGGCTTAGGAGAGAGGCAGACACTGTGTGGAAGGCCCTGGTAAACCACCCCTTCGTCGTTGAGCTCTACAGGGGTACCCTCCCCCGCGAGAAGTTCGTGTTCTACGTGCTGCAGGACTACAACTACCTGATCGGTATGATGAGGGCCCTCAGCATAGCCGCTGCTAGGAGCAGGTACGAGGTTGCTAGGG
>QMWY01000158.1 GCA_003661865.1 Thermoprotei archaeon | reverse complement strand
CGTCGTGGGCGTAGATATCCGCCAGGATCTGGCGCCAGAGTGCGCTGCGCGCTCCCCCGCCGGAGACGCGGATTTCGCGGACCGGCACGCCCATGCCGCGAATGATTTCGAGCGAGTCCCGCATGCCGAAGCCGACGCCCTCGAGGAGGGCCCGGATGAGGTGGGCGCGGGTGTGGCGGATGTTCAGGCCGACCCAGCCGCCCCGTGCGTGGGGATCGGCGTGGGGCGTCCGCTCCCCGGTCAGGTAGGGCAGGAACAGCAGCCCCAGTGCGCCAGGGGGCGATCCCTCGGCCTCGCGGTCGATCAGCTGGTAGGGGCTGAGCCCCAGCGCCTCGGCCACAGCCTTCTCTAGGAGGAACACGTTGTCGCGGAACCACCTGAGGGAGGCGCCCGCCGTCTGCATCGTGCCTATGGGTGAGTAGAGCTCCGGGTCCACATGAGCCATGTTGAACGTCCTCATGGCCCTGTCGAACACGGGGCCCCTCGCAGTTACCGATAGCCAGGCGGATGCCCCGACGTAGATGTAGGCGTCGCCAACCCCTACGGCGCCGGCCCCTAGCGTTGCGCAGGCCCCGTCGCCGCACCCCATGGCCACGGGGGTGCCTCTGGCTAGGCCTGTCGCCTCAGCAGCCCCGCTCGTGACCTCGCCAACAATCTGTGTCGAGGGGGCTATCTCGGGGAGCTTCCCGGGGTCTATACCGAGCTCCTCGAGCATCTCCACGGCCCAGGTACGCTTAGACGCGTCCATCATACCGCTTAGCGAGGCGTCGCTGTAATCGGTGTAGAAAGAGCCCGTTAGCCTAGCAACCACGTAGTCCTTGGGCTGGAGGAAGAGGTGCGCCTCCTCGTAGATGCGGGGCTCGCGCCTCCTAAGCCACATGATCTTGGCCACGGGGTATGTGGGGCTAACCCTGTTCCCCGTTATGCGGTAGAACTCCCACTCACCAACAACCTCCCTTATGCGCTCCGCCTCCGAAACGCTCCTCTGATCCATCCATATGATCGCCCTCCTCAGATGCCTACCGCCCCAGTCAACAGGGAGGCACGCCATCATCTGCCCGCTAAGCCCAACAGCCTCGATATCCCCCGGGTCTACGCGGGCGGTCCGCAGAAGCTCCCGCGTCGTCTCGGTAAAGGCCCTCCACCAGTCATCGGGGTCCTGCTCAGCCCATAGCGGGCGGGGGTGGGTCGTTGGGTAGCTGCGGAGCGCTGACGCCACCACAGCGCCCTTCTCAACATCGAAGAGGACCGCCTTGTCCCCAGTGGTGCCCAGGTCGTGTACAAGTACGTAGGGGCCCGCCGAGCCTACCACCCGAGCTCGGTCCTGCTCCAGATCTCGTTCATCTGCCCAATAATCCTTCTACTCGCCGGGGACTCCGCGAGCTCGTGGAACAGGCTGTACTTAACGGTCACAGCATGGGCCCCCGCCCTGAACGCCTCGACTACCTGTACAGGGTTCCTTATGCTCGCGGCTATTATCAGGGTCTTCACGCCGTGCACCCTGTACACCTCAGCGATCCCCCTGATCAGCTCGGAGCCGCTGTACCCCGACTCGTCGGCCCTAGCCATGAAGGGCGCTACGTAGTCCACGCCAAGGAGGGCGACAGCGATCGCCTGGTGCACCGTTGTAACGGCCGTTGCCGTGACCCTAACCCCGACCTCCTTGAGGAGCCTCATACCCTCGACACCCTCGCGGTGCGTCGGGATCTTAACCACGATCCTCTTCGGGTCCAGCTCGAAGATCCTCCGGCCATTCCTGAAGTACTCCTCGCCGCTCCTCCCCGGTACCTGTACGTGGAACTCGTTTCCTACGTAGGGCAGCAGCTCCTCGACGAGGCGTAGCAGCGGCTTATCAAGCCCTCTGCGGAAGAGGAAGGGGTTCGAGGTTATGCCGTAGACAAGACCGCTCCTGATCGCCTCTTCGGCTTCGCGCCTATCTATAGTATCTACGTAGAGCCTCATAACTCACCGCCGCTGATGCGGTGGGCGGGGCATGTTAATAACCCGGCGCTTCATCCGAGCTTAAGAGGCTGCACCTCGATATAATTGCAGGTGTGTGTATTGGGAGGGGATGAGTGGGGTGAGTACGCCGAGAAGTTCCGAGAGTTCTCGAAGAGGCACGAGAGGCTGAGGGACTACATAAGGTCGATAGCCCTCGACGAGATGAGCGAGGCGAAGGCGTACTGAGACATGGCCCTGAGCTGCAGGGACCCCGAGGCGAGGTACAGGCTCGCCATGATAGCCTTCGACAGCATGCTTCACCGCGAGATCGCGTGGGGGCTCCTCAGGCTCGTCGAGTCAGCGCGGATGTTCTTCAACGAGCTCGCCCTGACCCCGAGGCCGGCGACGCCCATAGCCGAGGTCCTCAGGCTTGTCGAGATCCGCAGGAGCATCGAGGAGCTGGCGCAGGCGGGGTACAGGGACCTAGCCGAGATGGGTCCCGAGAACACGGGGCTTAAGAAGCTCTTCGAGTTCCTAGCCTCTGAGGAGGAGAAGCACTTCCGCATGGTCCGCGGGATCCTAGAGGTGCTCCGTAGGAGGGCTGGGGAGGGCGGGAGCAGCTAGGCTTTTATACTGCTAATCACACCATGCCCTCTCTGGTGCAGGAGTTATTGCTGAGCCGCGTATGCACATATACGTCAAGCCCCACAACGACTACGCCGCGCACCTGATAGAGATAGCGGAGAAGTGGCAGCGCCGCTGGGCGGAGGCCAAGGTCTTTGAAGCCGATCCCGACCCCTCTAAACCCAAGTTCTTCCTAACCGTGGCGTTCCCCTACCCCAACGGCCCGGCGCACATGGGGCACGGGAGGACCTACACCATAACCGATGCCTACGCAAGGTTCAAGCGTATGCAGGGCTACAACGTGCTGTTCCCCCTGGGGTTCCACTACACCGGGACCCCGATCCTCACAATGGCGGAGAAGGTGGTGGCGGGGGACGAGAAGATCCTGAGGCTGCTCCGCAAGGTCTACGGGGTCCCCGAGGACATGATACCGAGGCTCACCGACCCCCTCATCATGGCTAGGTACTTCCACGAGATAAGCAAGGTCAGCTTCATAGAGATGGGTTACAGCATCGACTGGAGGCGCGAGTTCACAACGATAGATCCGGAGTTCAAGGCCTTCATAAGGTGGCAGTTCTCGAAGCTCCGCGAGAAGGGGTTCCTCGTAAAGGGGACACACCCCGTTGGCTGGTGCCCCAAGCACAACATGCCGGTAGGTATGCACGATACCGAGGGGGATGTGGAGCCGGAGATCGGGGAGTGGACCCTCCTGTTCTTCACCGACGACCAGGGGGTTGTGTACCCCGCAGCGACCCTACGCCCCGAAACCGTGTTCGGGGTCACCAATATCTGGGTGAACCCCAAGGCGGAGTACGTGAAGGCGTGCGTCGACGGAAGGGTGTGGATCCTGAGCAGGAGGGCTGCGTGGAAGCTGGGGTTCCAGCTGAGGAAGGTTGAGGTGCTCGAGGAGCTCCGCGGTGAGGAGCTGCTGGGTAGGTGGGTTAGGAACCCCGTAACGGGTGAGAAGGTCCCGGTGCTCCCAGCAGACTTCGTAGACCCCGATACGGGCACGGGCGTGGTTATGAGCGTGCCCGCCCACGCCCCCTACGACTACGCCGCGATCAGGGACCTAAGCGACGATGTGCTGAGGAAGCTCGGTGTTGATCGCGGGGCGCTGAGGCCCCGGCCCCTGATAAGGGTTAGGGGCTACGGAGAGCTCCCGGCCGTGGAGATCGTGGAGAAGATGGGTATCAGGAGCCAGGGGGAGCGCGACAAGCTCGAGGAGGCGACGAAGAGGGTCTACGGGGACGAGTTCAAGTACGGGGTGATGAGGGGGGACATAGTGGACTACGTCGCGGTGGGCGCCCCGCCCGAGCTGAGGAGGTACGTACAGGGCTTCGTCAAGGAGTGGATCGCCGGTAGGCCCGTGCCCGAGGCGAGGGAGAACCTCGTTAGGTGGCTGCGGGCAGCGGGGCTCGCCGACAGGATGTACGAGATCATGAACAAGCCCG
>QMWY01000157.1 GCA_003661865.1 Thermoprotei archaeon | reverse complement strand
TTTCCAGGGGAGGATAAGGGTCTACGTGGTCGAGCGTGATAGGGAGCTTGTTGAGCGCGCGCTGCACGAGCTGGGGCTAGACGATAGGGTTGTGGGGATAGCCACGCTAAGCGATGATGCCCTGGGAGGTGTTGTGGTGGAGTCGGAGGACGGTGCCGTGTCCATAGACAACAGCTATAGGACGAGGATAGGTACAGTACTTAGGAGGCTGATGCCATGGATAAATAGGGAGCTCTTTGGGTAGGGTCCTTGCCGCTCTCGCTAAGGGCGTACTCAACCTTCTGTAGGGTCCTCGAGGCCGAGGCGCCTCCCCTCCCAAGGCTTCTAGAGATTGCTAGGAGCGGTAGGTGGTGCGAGGCGCGCGACCTAGCAGCGACGCCCCTATACCGCGAGCACCTCTCACCAGTGATCACGGGGGCTGAGAGGGGTGTGGAGGCGCTGGACCGCGGCATCTACTCATCGCTGTCCGAGACCCTCTCGCTGCTAAGGAGCTTCGGCACCGAAGCCGCCCAGCGGTTCATAGACGCGTTCACACGTATCTACGACGCTGAGAACGTGATCAGGGCTTTAGAGCTCCTATCGTTTCGAGGAGTTGTCAGACAGGGTGGCCTGGTGCCGCTGGGCTCAGTCTACGAGGCTCTTAAGGGGAGGGAGCTTCGAAGCGTTGATGAGCTTAGAGGGGCGCTGCTGGCGAGGGGCCTTCGGGATGTAGCGGCGCTCCTCCCCAAGGGCACCGGCGCGGAGGCGCGTATGGAGGCTGCGCTTAGGCTAGAGCTCTACGTGCTTAGGAACCTAGAGGAGCGCGTCCTCGAGCTGAAGCCCGCGCCGAATGCCCCGCGCTCGCTGATGCTGTGGAGGGAGCTAAGGATGAGCCTAAGGGTCTTCGAGGCCTACATACGGGGGGCACGGGATGTGGTGGGCAGGGTCTACGGGGTCGAGCTGCCCTCGGAGCCTCTGGAGGCTGTGGCCAAGCTTTCGCGGAGGTCGCTTCTACCGGAGAAGCTCGTCCCTAGGCTAAGCAGCGCTAAGGAGCCGTGGGAGCGCGAGCTCATTGAGGTGGAGCTGGTGGTGGGGGAGGTGATCCCGCCCCTGCTGTACAGCGGCGGTAGCTACGATCAGCTTGTGCGTGTGCTGCTGTACCGCTTCTACGAGTCGCGCCTAATGAGGCTCTGTCTACACAACTGCATCGGGGAGGCTCTCCATGAGCGCGCCGCCTAAGCTCGGCATAGCGGCTGTGTGCCTGAAGGAGCTCGAGCCCTTCTTCAGGGCCCTAGGCGTTAGCGAGTGCTACGCTGTTGACGACGTGGGTAAGGGGATAGCTATCCTGAGGAGGGTTGTTACGGGCAACTACGCAGTTGTATTCGTCCAGCTGGCGATACTCAGGAGGCTGAGCGAGCTGGGCATAGCCGCCGTGAACAGGATGTACCCCTTGGTGGTCGCGGTTCCAGGGCCTAGGGAGCTCGAGGGCTTCGACCCCAAGTCGTTTTATAGAGAGGTTGTGCGTAGATACGTCGGGTTCGAGGTGTACGTGTAGCTGGCGGGGTGAATACCCTTGGTTGTTGGCAGGATCTACAGGATTGCGGGGCCCCTAGTAGTGGCCGAGGGTATGGAGGGCTCCATGGTCTACGAGGTTGTGGAGGTCGGGGAGGAGGGGCTGATAGGGGAGATAATAGCGCTTCAGGGCGACAAGGCGTACATACAGGTCTACGAGGATACTACGGGGCTTGTGGTTGGGGAGAAGGTCGTTGGTACGGGCAAGCTGCTCTCGGCGGAGCTAGGCCCCGGGCTCATAGGCTCGATCTACGATGGGCTTCAGAGGCCTGAGGAGGCCATAGCCAGGGCCCTCAACGACATATTCATCAGACGCGGTGTGAAGCTCACATCCCTCCCCCGCAACGTTAAGTGGCACTTCAAGCCTTCCGAAGAGGCGAGGCCCGGGGATAAGGTTGGGCCCGGCGACATACTAGGGGCTGTTAGGGAGACCCCCCTAGTCCTCCACAAGATAATGGTTCCCCCGGACGTCCGCGGAACGCTCAAGTGGCTTGCGACCGAGGGGGACTACTACGTCGAGGACACGATCGCTGTTGTTGAGCATGGCGGCACCAAGTACGAGGTGAAGATGTACCAGACCTGGCCCATTAGGAGGCCGAGGCCGTTCAGGCGCAAGCTCGACCCCGTAGAGCCGCTGATAACAGGTATAAGGGTTATAGACTACATGTTTCCCCTCGCCAAGGGAGGGAAGGCCGCTATCCCCGGGGGCTTCGGGACGGGGAAGACCGTTACGCTTCAGGAGGTCACCAAGTGGAGCCATGCAGACATAGCGATCTACGTTGGGTGCGGGGAGCGCGGCAACGAGATGGCCGATGCCCTACACACCTTCAGGAGGCTAGAGGATCCGAGGAGGAAGAGGCCAATGATGGAGCGCTCGGTGTTCATAGCGAACACCAGTAACATGCCCGTGGCTGCGCGCGAGACCAGCGTCTTCCTAGGCGTAACCATAGGGGAGTACTTCAGGGACATGGGCTACGACGTGATAATGGTTGCGGACTCCACGAGCAGGTGGGCCGAGGCTATGAGGGAGATCAGCGGGCGTATGGAGGAGATGCCGGGTGAGGAGGGCTTCCCAGCATACCTAGCATCGAGGATAGCCGAGTTCTACGAGAGGGCTGGGCGTGTGGAGACCCTTGGCAGGCCCGATAGGCTGGGCAGCCTCACGATCATAGGCGCGGTCTCACCACCCGGAGGAGACTTCTCAGAACCCGTAACCCAGTCAACGCTCAGGTACGTCCAGTGCCTATTCGCCTTGGACTACGGTCTCGCCACCCGCAGGCACTTCCCAGCGATAAACTGGCTGATCAGCTACAGCCTCTACATCCCCTTCGTCAGGAGATGGTGGGACAGCAAGACGGGTGGTGAGTGGTACCGCTTCAGGAGCGAGGCGATGGAGATCCTGCAGCGCGAGGCGGAGCTACAGGACATAGTTAGGCTCGTGGGTCCTGAGGCCCTGCCCGAGCCGGATAAGCTGGCCCTAGAGGTGGCGAGGATGATAAGGGAGGACTTCCTTCAGCAGAGCGCCTTCGACCCGTACGACTGCTACTCGCCTCCAGAGAGGGGCCATGCGATAATGAGGGCCATAATGATGTTCTACCACCGCGCGCGAGAGGCTGTGGAGAAGGGGGTCCCCGTTGCCGAGATAAGGAAGCTGCCCGTGAGGCTGCGCATAGCGAGGATGAAGAGCTACACAACCGACGAGCTCGTCAACAAGGTCGCCCCAGAGGTGTACAGGGAGATAGAGAAGGAGTTCGACGAGCTCCTCAAGAGGTTTTCTGGTGGTGCATGATGCCCGTGGCCATACCCCTGGTCAAGCAGACGCGCAACGTCATGGCCGCGCGGGGAGCGCTGCTGTTCGTAAAGTCCGTGCCGGGGATCAGGTATGGCGAGATAGTGGAGATCGACCTAGGGGGAGAGGTCAGGCACGGCCAGGTGATAGACGTCAGCAGGGACGTTACGATAGTGCAGGTCTTCGGGGGGACCTCATCCATAGCCCCGGGCAAGACCGTTGTCAGGTTCCGCGGAGAGACGCTGACCCTGCCGGTATCCCTAGACATGCTCGGGAGGATCTTCGACGGGCTCGGCAGGCCCATAGATGGGGGGCCCGAGATAGTGCCCGAGGACTACCTAGACATCCACGGAGCCCCCCTAAACCCCGCGGTGAGGGTGCCTCCCGCAGAGCCTATAGAGACGGGGATCTCGGCTATAGACGGGCTGCTGACCCTTGTCAGGGGGCAGAAGCTACCGATATTCAGCGGCTCGGGCCTGCCCCACAACCGCATAGCTATACAGATCGTTAGGCAGGCAAGGGTCAGGGGGAGGGAGGAGAGGTTCGCCGTCGTGTTCGGCGCTATAGGGGTTACGCATGAGGAGGCTAGGTACTTCATAAACGAGCTGCGCAGGATGGGGGCCCTCGAGAGGACCATAGCCTTCATAACTCCCGCGTCGGCTCCAACGGTTGAGAAGCTGGCCC
>QMWY01000156.1 GCA_003661865.1 Thermoprotei archaeon | reverse complement strand
CACTATCAGCGGCTCGTTGTAGTCCCAGTCCGGTGCGTAGCCCAGCTCCTCTATGTCTCCCTCGACACCTATGGTGAACGAATCGAGGAACTTCATATACTTGCCGGGCTCGATGGGCACCACATGGGGCCTGTACATGTACGGCCTCCACCATATGACGCGGTCGTAGCGCAACTCGACGGCCATGTCCGTGCCGCGGTAGTTGCTGTAGAAGACGCAGAGCTTCCTCAGGTCGACGAGGTCCATAAGCGCGAGCCTCTCGACCATGCGCGCCACCGGGGCTCAGTTCTCCCAGCAGCTATATCTAGTTTCGAGAACCCGTAGATCCGTACACATATACCTGGAGAAGCAATCCTATCGACGGTGGGGAGATGCACAGCGGGGCCAGGCTCAGGGTGGACGACCTTCTCGCGGGCTCGGTCTGGGAGTGGATCGTAGCCTCCAGCATCGCTTTCGACAGCCCCTCGGAGCCCAACGTCGTGTGGATAACCGAGGTTGTGGACTGCCTCAGGAAGAGCTTCTACGCGAGGACCAGAGGACGCGAGGTTGCGGGCTTCAGCGAGGCTATGCCGATAGTCTCGGGAGCGAGCCTGCACAGGGTCGTCGAGGAGGCCGTGCAGCGCTTCCTGGGCGACAGGGTCTCGGTGGAGGTTCCTGTGGAGCACTACGTGCCCGAAGCCGACGTGACGATACGCGGCAGGGCCGACGTTGTCGTCGAGCTCGACAGGAGGGCGGTGTTCGAGATAAAGACCACGACCAGGAACGGCAACGATGCCAGGCCGCTTCCGCAGCACATCATGCAGCTGCAGTTCTACCTCAATGCCCTTAAGGTCGACACCGGGGCGATAGTCTTCGTCACTCCGGAGCGCATCAGGGTGTTCCCCGTCGCCCGGGACCCGAAGGTTATGGAGAGCATAGAGCACCGCGCAGCGGTACTGTCCTACTGCCTAAGGAAGCAGAAGGCGCCGAAGCGCGAGGTCAGGCCGTACTACTGCAACGCATGTCCCTACAGATTCACGTGCCTCGGAACCCGCGTTTAAATTCTGGATAACCCACGGGTTCGCCGGGGGCGAAGTTGGGCAGCGAGCGGCTGAAGAGGGCTCGCGAGATCCTCAGGGACGGGCACATAATATCGGCTGGGTGCTACGACCTGGTGAAGAGGCTGAGCCCCGACCACGGCTACAGCGCCTCGCTGAAATGCCTCGAGATACTCGATCTTGTGCTGAGCGTCGCATCGAACCTGATAGAGAACGAGCTGTACGAACGCAAAGAGGTGTGACCCACATGGTCGAGGTCATAATCGAGGACGAGGAGTCGAGGGGCCAGGCATAGCCATGTACACAACTTTTGAAAACGTTAGGCGCCGCGCACCCCTTCCCCAACTAATGCCTTTTTACGTCGCTGTGGTAAACGGTTCTAAGCCGCGCGGGAAGATAGTTGGTTACAGGCATAACGACTTCCTCGGCGAGCCCGTCCATGTGGAGGTCTACGAATGCGACGATGTTGTCATAGACGACATGCTTGTCCGTCTGTTCCATCCGTTCTACGGAATCGAGGACGCGCCGATAGGTCCTCTCTCGGTATGCTTCGACATCTACTACAACGTGCCGGATATCCACGGACTCAGGGTGTATAAAGAGCCTAGGCAATGCGTTATCGATCTCGGTGCATGGTATCCGAGGGAGATAGCCGTTCTGATACCGCTGAGTATCGAGTGCACATCACCTGTATCCAGGGTGTGCAGAATCGAGGGCCAGCTAGCGAACGAGGTTACCAGGATCGAGGCATTTACATGGAACGAGTACTGGTACAGAGACGACATCGTGAGATACGAGGCGAAGAGTAAACATCTACAAATATCTACAAGATGGGTCTCGGGATGCGGCGTGCATACCAGGGTCTACGTAAGGAGCGACGGAGCGCTCGTGCTGTCGCACGACGAGTACGGTTACGAAGGTGTGCACGTCATATACTTCAAAAAGCCTGTGTGGGAGATACTAGGCTTCTCATCTATAGACGAGCTAGCTAGACACGTGGACGCGTGGTGCGAGAGCCAGAGAGGCACCGCGTGAATAGACCACACATCTTTTCTGGTATCACCGCTGCGAGCACTTGTTGCGGGCTTCTGATGCAGATCGAGCCCGAGAGGTTCGTGGCGATGCAGGTTCTCCACACCATGGTCATGAAGATGGAGCTGGAGGAAGAGCTGGAGAACGAGATAGCAGCGAGCTAGAGCCACACACCAGCCGCAGACCCACCCGAAACTTTTTCCTCTGATATATTTCCTATATACTATTATACTATATAGGAGCCTTCTATGCACCCGCATCCCATACCTATGTAAGCAATAGGTTTTTAACCCCGCACAGCGTATAGGATACTCGGGTGTGCGATATGGCTCAGACCCAAATCGTCGTAAACGTCTGGATCACCAAATCAACCCCGTGGACTTGTAAAATCTACGACCCAATACGGGAAACGCTGGACGATATGCCCGATTGCGACCACAACCTAAATGAAATAATCAATATGCTACAGCAACTACCAGTACGTGTTGCTCTACCGAAACACTTCTCAGTACTTTCACTGCCACGGTACTACCTCATTGTCATTGACAACGATAGAATCGTCGACGTTATTGGGATCCGAAGAAACAAGACGCCAACAAAGTGGTCGTACCGCCTTGGCTACTGGCATCCAATCATCACCCGCCACATAATCGACGCTATCGCGCGCAGGGGAAGTAACCCCGAGAAAAAGCGAACAGTCTACTTTTTCCATGTTTGGCCCCCGACGGGGCTGGGCCCACATGGCCCGCCCCGCGGGAGGGGCTGGGAACCATGGCGCGCCTAATCTTCGCACCTCCACTCCCATTAAATGCATTTCAGGGAAAAACAATTAGTATAAAGGTGAGGAGGCTAAGCATTGAGGAGCTACGTCATCTAGTAGAACAATATAAGCAACAGGGTGTCGAGATCATGAACTACATTAGACATCCGTCAACTGTCAGAATCCTAAACGAGGTGCTGGGTCTTGATCTGCAGCCCTCCAGCGAGCTCTACCAGTACCAGCAAGGGGACATTGTTATCGTGGTGGGCCTCAGAAGACCAGTGCGAGGACAAGAAGTTGAAGTAACAGTCAACGATCTAGATATTGCTATAATATCAATAGTCGAGGTGGTGCAGTGATGACCGAGATCTCGATCTATCCGTACCAGGGCAAGGTCTGCTACCGCCCCGCCGTCAGCAGGCGCGACACTGTTGCCAACATTACAATATTGTTGCCGTCGTTCAGGGTACTATCACCAAGCAAACACTACGAGCGATGTATCTATATCGACAATGATCATATCGTCGTCAAGTGGTACGAGTCCAACAGAGGTGTGCCGTACCTGCGGATCTACAGGATCGAAGACGGCGACATGAAAGAGATCGCTAGCTTCGTCGGTAACATCTCTGCCGAGGCTGTTAAGGCACTACTACAGCAGTACGGAATCGGTCTGGAGCTCATCTACCAACTGTTCGACATGCTTGGAATCCCATACGAACCACAATAACCCTTTTTTCCACCCCCCATTCGTTTTCCATCCCTTGTTTTAACACTTCTCTCTGTATACTACCTATTCTAGTACTATACAGTAATCAGCGAGAGAGGTAGTCGATAAGCGTTTTCCCTCCCCCTGTTCTTCTAAGCCTCTTCTCCAGCTGGGCCAGCCAAGACCCATTCTACCAGCGTTCTCTGCCTATCCCTGAGCTCCTCGTTCGCCACCCTCTTCAGGAAGTCCGCGAATATCTTTGGAAAGTCCTTAGAGCCTATAACCTTGTAAGGAAGACCAGTGGAGCCTGTATTAACATCAACACCCCAGAAACCGAGACCTGTAGCTATCGCAACCTCTTTCTTGCACGCACCTAGCCACCACATATCAAGACCCAGCTCCTTAGCGAATCTAACAAACATTGCTAGAGAAGTATCACCTGTATAGCCAACAACATCTATGCAACGCGGTAAACGCTCAAACTCTTCT
>QMWY01000155.1 GCA_003661865.1 Thermoprotei archaeon | reverse complement strand
TCATACGCAGAGCTCCGCGTGGACGCCGAGAGCAGAGGGAGAAAGTTGAACATGTTACTGGTGGACCCACAGTTCCCCCCGAACTCCTGAAGAAGAGAATCCTCATGTCCTACGGGCTGTTCACAGCAGGTGCTGTTGTAGTGGCACTCGCATGTGGCTTGTACTTAGCTATGCCTCCTGCACAGCTACTGCTATGGGTGCTCTTCGCAGGATTTATGGCGATATTCACCACCCTCATAGTGGGATTATCGGCTATGCATGCTGGATGGTTCCCTGCCTTCGCCACAGCACTAATAGCGCTAGTGCTAGGCCTGCTACTAGGATTCCCACCTGTTGCTGCAGGCCTACTAGTGGGGTACGTAGCTGCTACTGGGCCCACCTTTGCTGACATAGGCTATGACCTGAAAACGGGATGGATTCTAAGGGGGTATGGACGCGACGTCGAGTTCGAGCTCCGTGGGCGTAGACAGCAATACATTGCTGAGGTCATGGGAATATTAATAGGTATTGTCATGGCCGCGATCTTCCACCAGCTCTACTTCGCTCAAGACCTATTCCCACCAGTGGATAGGGTATACGTAGCCACAATAAAGGCCGGTGTTAATCCGGAGATAGCCCGTAACTTAGCTTTGTGGAGCGTAGTTGGATTCGTCATACAGCTCGTGGGTGGTCCTGCTCGACAGCTAGGGATTCTGTTCGCAACTGGGCTTCTCATAAAGAACCCGATCGCCGGTATAACCACGCTCGTGACAATAGCGGTGAGAGTCGCTCTTGAGAGAATCTATGGTGTGAAAAAGGTTACCGAGGTGACATATGTTATAGGCGCAGGTTTCATAGCGGGATCAGCACTTACAAGCTTCTTCACACAGACGTTGCGAGCAATAGCGGTGAGAAAGTAGTCGTAGGCTACTCTAAGAGCATGTCGCTGAGCATTTTTCTGAACTCTATACCCAACGCCTTCTCCAAAGGTTCGTAAGCTTCGGGATAATACAGCCCCTTGCCCAGCAACAGTCTACTTCTATGAACATAGCCTAGCAACACCTTCCGATTCCTCGCACCTAGGAGGTCGGCAGATGTTAGCGGAAAGCCCGTGGCCATATCCATAACCACTATCAAGTCTGGGAACAGCGCCACGTACCTACCATCGTGTTCGATACTCATGTATTCATTGAAGAATCTCACCTTGTATGCACTGCCTTCACACGCGAGTCGAACATCACCTATATCGAAACCCTCGCGTGTCTCAAGACTTGTCTCCTCAACCACACACTCTCCGAGAACTTCGCCACTTGCCTCTTCAAATGCTCTGTAGCAGGCCTCTCTATGATCGCCACTTTCTATACCTCGGAGAATAGCTTGACCAACCTTGTATGCCTGAGCTAGTGCTCCTGGAGCACCGTTCCTCTTCGCATGGTCAGCGCTTACAGGATTTCTAGCAACAGCAACCAGCCCCCCGGCCTCAACGGCAACTCTCCTGATAATCGCCGATGCCCTCTGAATTGAGCCTCTTACAACAACTTCTATATAGCGCCTCTTGGCGGGGTCACCCCCGGCTGCTGCTTGTATCGATACATAGCCCTTGATTCTGTGGAGCCCCATGGAGCCCATAAGCCCCGTGGGATGGGCTCTTCCGTCACACGGGATATCTACGAAGGGTACTTTTAGCACCACCGATTGGAGCCATCCATTGATACCGTTGAAGGCTCCGACCTCTGAAGGTATGATCCCGCCGATCTCTACACCAGTACTCCTAAGAAGCTCTACTGCCCTGATCAAGTGCACCGGTTTCAGGTACTGCTCACGTGCTGCTGGAGCTCCAACTCCTGAAACCGTTATCAGGGTCAGACTTCCGGGAACCTCATCAGGCTCCTTAACCTCTACGCGACCACCCAGCTCGATAGCGAGCATTGCTAGCCTTAGACCCTCCTCTATAGACCCGCCGCCACCACCACCGTAGAACGCCGCGCCGTACACTAATGCCTTCACATCGCGCTGGTCGCTAAACACCATCACCTTAGAACCACCCTCTGTGAGTAGTGCCTAACAAGCTCCCAGTACATAACCACGGCTTCCGCAACTACGGGATCCACAACCTTCACACCTGTCCTCTCCTCTATAACGGGTGCTAACCCAGCCGTGGAGAACCCCGTGCACGCTAGCGCAATCACATCAGCCCCTGAGGACGTGAGCCTCCTAGCAGACTCCACAACCTCATCAACGCACCTCTCTATATCCAGCGTAGTACCGATGCATCGGGGCTTCTCGTACGCCACCAACCTATCCCTAAGAACTCTTTCGAAGGGCTTCGGGGGCTCATCCGTGATCCCGAGAACCCCTACGCGCTCACCTACACTAAGGGCTAGAGCGGCTGCGGCTCTCCCCGCACCAACTACGGGTATGCCTAGCTCACTCCTAAGCTCATCAACCCCGGGGTCGCCGGCGCAGCTAACAACAATTCCATGCACCCTATACCTCTCAACGAGTTCGTGGCCTAGCCTCAGGATCTTCGGGATTGCTACCCTCTCGCTCTCTTCGTCGTAAATCCCGCGGGGCTGATCCTCTATGCACCTACTAACGGTCTTGACCTGGGAAACCGTACGCTCAATAATCTCTCCATGCCTACCCAGGGCAACCGGATCCTCAAGAGTTATGACCCTTATAACCCCGACAAGCCACCTCAACGCCTCGCACCTTAGATAACTCCCCTTGGCTACAAAATCAATGATGATCCCGCTAGTAGTGCTTAAACCCTCAGCAGCTCCCAAACTCCACGGTGATGAGCACGTGATCGCCGTAGTGTTCGTGGTAAACCCCATAGCGGGGATGGGTGGCTCGGTAGGGCTTCGGGGAACTGATGGGGAGGCGTACTGGGAGGCGTTGAGGAGGGGTGCTAGGCCCGTTTCGCCAGGGGTCGCTAGGCGCTTCGTAGAGGCGCTGGTGAAGGGCTGTGGAGACGTGCTTCGGGAGCGGGTGGAGTTCCTAACTGCAGGAGGGGGTATGGGCGAGGACTACCTTAGGGAGGCAGGGCTTAGGTATCGCATCGTGCACATACCTCCCTCTAGAACCAGCGCTAGGGATACCGTGGAGACTGTTCGTAGGGGTGTCGAGCAGGGTGCCTCGCTAGTGATCTTCGTAGGAGGCGACGGAACGGCTAGAGACGTTGGGCTAGCCGTGGGGCGCACCACACCTATCCTGGGAATACCCGCGGGTGTCAAGATGTTTAGCGGGGTGTTCGCTATCTCACCCGAGGCTGGCGCAGCGATCGTCTGCTCCTATCTAAGGGGCGAGGTAGGGGTTGTGGAGGCGGAGCTCATGGATATAGATGAGGAGGCGTACCGCAGAGACGTACTCTCGGCGCGTCTATACGGCTACGTAAAGACCGTTAGCTCCGAGAACCTGCTGGCACCCTCTAAGTCGCCGACGATCGGTGAGGAGGAAGCCAAGGATGCTATTGCTAGGTACTTCGTGGAGGAGCTGATGGAGCCCGACACCCTCTACCTCCTAGGCCCCGGCTCAACCGTTGCCACGATAGCCCGCGCCCTAGGCTACGAGAAGACCCTACTGGGCTTCGACGCCGTCTACCGCGGTAGGGTGATCGCGCGGGACCTCTGGGGGGATAGGCTTGTTGAGCTGCTCAGAAGGCGCCCTAAGCGTAGGCTTGTCCTTACACCCATAGGCTCCCAGGGCTTCCTCATCGGGCGGGGGAACAAGCAGCTAACGCCCGAGGCCCTAACCCTCTTCTCAAAGAAGGACCTCATAGTTGTGGCTACCCCAAACAAGATCATGAGGCTCCGCCACCTCCTCGTAGATACCGGCTCCCCAGAACTCGATAGGAGGTTCAGCTGCTACCACCGCGTGGTAACAGGTTACCGCGAGGAGCGCATAGTCAAGATAGTGCCCGCCTCCATACCCGATCTCGTTGAGGGAGGGGGCTGCAGTTGAGGGACAACTACTTATATCCCTGTTATCAGCGTTACAGTGGTGACAGGGATGCCTAGGCCCGTGGTGGATACCGAGAAGTGTACAGGGTGTGGCACCTGCTGCTCCTCTTGCC
>QMWY01000154.1 GCA_003661865.1 Thermoprotei archaeon | reverse complement strand
TCGGTGGTGCTGCTCAACAAGGTTGATCTTCTAGACACCTCCACGGTCAACAGTGTGGTTAGGGAGGTTGTGGAGGAGATGGGGAGCGGTGTCCCTGTGCTACCCGTATCGGCGCTTAGGGGCGATGGGCTTGATAGGCTTGGCGAGACCCTCTTCAGGCTCTTAGACCTCGTCCGGGTCTATACGAAGCCGCCGAACGGCAAGCCCTCGGATAAACCGCTAGTTGTTAGGAGGGGTGCCACGGTTATCGAGGTTGCGAAGGCTATCCACAGCCGCCTCTACCGCGAGTTCGCATACGCCCGCATCTGGGGCCCCTCGGCGCGCTACCCAGGGCAGAAGGTTGGGGCGGACCACGTTGTCGAGGATGGGGACGTGGTAGAGATCCATACGCGTAGGTGAGCCACCGAAGCTTTTAAAGGGGCTTCCCGAGGAGTGGATGGGCGTGTGGCGTTGGCCAAGGTCAGGAAGCTCATACTCGTAACGGCGTCGCATCTCCCACAGCACCGCTACTTCAGGAGGATAGCCTACGAGCTCTCGAAGAAGCTCGGTGTTGAGTACGAGGTTAAGCAGGAGGACTACGTGTTCCTGAACGAGTACGGGGAGAAGGACGACTTCGGCATGGCATGGGCACCCCAGCTCTTCGCCGAGCTAGATGATGGGAGGGTCGTGGTTGTCCTCAGCCAGCTACCGATAGACCCGAAGAGCCTCAACATAGATGTTGAGAAGGGGCTTGAGCAGGCGCTGGAGAAGCTCAGGAGCTACGGTGTTGAGGCCTAGCCCTCCTGCTCGACACTCGTTATGCTCTCGGCAAGCTCCTCCAGCTGCTTCTTAACGTTCTCGTCTATGTAGGGGGAGACCATAACTATCTTCACATCCACCAGGTCGTTGTTAACCCACTTGTTTTCGTAGCTGACTATGTATACCGGGACCTCGAAAGCCGCTAGGTCCCCGCCTATGCGCCTGAGGTTGTAGCGCGAGTAGAGCTCGTACTGCTCCTTGGTTATCGGAAGCCTGAGCCTTATCTCATGCCTATGCCTAACGACTAGTAGGTCCGACGTGATCGGGTTCCAGATGTCCAGAACGCTCCTGACAACCTCCTTCACAACCGCGTGGGGAGTGCCCTCAACTATTCGGGTCTCCTTAACCTCTCCATACTCCGCTAGTATCAACAGCGCCTTCTCTTT
This sequence comes from Thermoprotei archaeon, assembly GCA_003661865.1. GTDB lineage: Archaea > Thermoproteota > Thermoprotei_A > Sulfolobales > Ignisphaeraceae > QMWT01. The sequence goes on along the minus strand of QMWY01000154.1, from coordinate 2,878 downwards.
ATTGCTCAACCCTCCGTCCCGAGACTATGATTTTCGGCAAGTTTAAAAACGTGCATTGCTCGCCCGGGCTCAGGGCAGGAGCGCGGCTATCAGTATAAGGGCCACGCCCACCGCGGCGAGCATGGCTGTGAAGTGATCGAACCTCATCCTGAGGATCGCCTTGCCTAGCTTCACGGCGCCGTAGAGCCCGTAACCCAGGGCAAGGACCAGTATTATACCTATACCTACGAGCGCTAGTACGCGGGACAGGGAGCCTGTGTTGACGCTGAACCTGAGGATCCCCCTAGCCACGTCGATGACCGCGTCCAGCCCCATAGCATCACCGCTTAGCTATCTCGCGGTGGCGCGGCGTAAAAGAGGTGGGGCCTTTAGGGGATGATGAGGGTTAAAAGCGTTGATCGGTGATAGGGAGCCGGGTCCTGACCCCTAGGCCCTCACGAAGGATGTGAGCCCGTGGGAGCCCGAGACCTCCTCCCACGATATGTTGAAGGGTGTTAGCAGCTGCTCGAGGGCGCTCTTCAGCGCCTCTATGTACTTCTGCACATCTATCTCCGAGACCCTCGCGAGCTGCACGGGCTTGACGCCGTCCCTCCCCTTGACCTTTATGAACACTATTATGTCTCCGGCGAACACGTTTATGCCGTAGCTCGCGAGCTGGAGCGCGGCCTTTACGTGCTGCGGCGTAGACTTCTTGTACTCGCTAAGGGGTTTTGATAGCGCGACCCTGTAGGTGACCTCGTCTAGGGTGAATACCTTGTACCTGAGCTTGGTGTAGACCTCCATGAGCCTCTCCCTAACGACGTCGGCGACCTTGGTGACGTCCTCAGGCCTCTCGATCTCCCTAAGGTCGTTGACCACGTCTATGAACAGCTGCTTTATGAAGTCGGGCACATTCCTCTTCTTCCCGACGAGGCCCTTGATGTCTATAGAGCCATCGTCTAGCACCCCTACGTAGTTCTTCTTCAGGGCGAATGCCACGAACCTGTACACCTTGTCGACCTCGAGCTCAAGCCCGAACTTCTCCTCAACCCACCTCCTCAGCTCCTCAAGCTTCACGGGGTCGGGGTGCCATATGAATAGGGAATCGGTATCCCCGTAGAGGACCTTCAGCCCCAGCTCCCGCGCCTTCTCGATGCTCGCCGTGATTACCCGGCGGCCAAGGGCCGTTACGCTCTCGGCTACCGAGGGGGCGTATAGGGAGAACGTCTCTGCGCCGAAGACACCGTAGGAGGCGTTGATGTAGACCTTCATAGCCTGCTGGACCACGCTGTACCAGTTCCTCAGGGAGTCGGGGAGGCTCTTGTCCTTCGCCTTCTTCTTATAGATCCTCACCCTGAAGTCCCTGAGAAGCCCCACGATCTGCGAGGTTATCCCGTGCCTATCCATACACACGGTGTGTATCGCATTGCCCTTCTCGTCAACCACCTCTGCTACCCGCGAGCACCTGCCGGGCTCGGGATCCACGGTTTCGTAGCTCAGGTTCCACCTCTTTATAATTGATGGGTACAGGGATGCGTAGTCCAGGACCACTACGTTGAAGAAGACCCCGCGCGGCGGGTCGATCACTATTGCGCCCTGGTACTTCTTCCCCTTTATCGTGGCCGCGGTGACCTTCCTTCCCTTGAGCTGCCTTATATCCTCCCTCCTCGGTATGAGCATGCCGCGGCGCCTATGCTCCCAGTAGAACAGGTTCTTTATCCATACCGAGACCGTGGTCCTCGTAACGTCTTCAAGCCCCAGCTTGCTGATCCTCATGAGCAGGATTATAAGCTTCCACACCAGCTCATCGCCGAAAGTTGTTAGCCTGAGGGTTATCTCGGCGTCCCTAAGGTTGTAGCTCACCAGCGTGGGTATGTCTAACCTGCTGATCTCCTCATCTATAACCACCTTCCCTATGCCTAGGAGTGCGCTTGACACGGCGTCTAGGGTGAACTCCTTGTACTTGCCCCCGAAGGCGTATGTCTGGATCGCGCGGTTGTTGAAGAATTTGTAGAGGTCTATGTGGAGCCCTGTTACCAACCTCCCCTGCGGCTCCTCCTTCTTGCCCTTCCTAACGATCCTGATCCTTATGGGTATGTACTCGGGCGGTATGCCCAGCTTCAGGGCGCGTGTGTAGAGGTACCTCAGGTCGAAGTTGTCGCCGTTGAAGGTTAGGAGTATCGGATACCTAGATATTATCCTGAACGCCTCGAGGAGCATCCCCTTCTCATCGTAGAACACCTCCACCTCTACGTCCCGGGGCATGCGCTCTATGTACCTGCACGACACGTTGGGGCGGTAGAGAAGCAGCACCTTTCTAAACCCGTCGCTCCCCGCGAACGCTATGCTTATCACCGGGTACTCGGCGTGCTCGGGGTTCGGGACCCTGCCCCTGAACGGGGTGAACACCTCGATGTCCATGGCGAGCCTCCGGGGGCTGAACCAGCGCGCCTCGAATAGCTTGAGCAGCTGGACCGCGAGCTCCAGCGTCTCCCTATCGCTCTCCTCCCCCAGGACCAGGCGCGCCTGCTTGAGCAGCTCCGCCTCATCGAACTCCTCCGCCATCTCTATGGACGGGCCCTCTATCCTGTACATAACCCCAGGGACGAGCTGCCTATCGTAGATGTAGTTTATGTGGTACCTGATATCCGCCTCCCAGGCAACCGCCACCCGGGTCCTCAGGTACCTAACCGCTAGGGGGTCCTTCGTAACTATCTTTGTGAACCTCCTCCTTACCCCCCTAAGCGGGTCATACTTCTCAACAACCTCTACACCCTCGAAGGACTGGTGCTTCACAATAGCCGTGTTCCTCATGACCTTGTCGGGCGGGACGTCCACTATGAAGTAGGGCTTGTGCCCCGTCCTATCATACCAGTAGAGGAGATCGTCTCTCCTAGGG
>QMWY01000153.1 GCA_003661865.1 Thermoprotei archaeon | reverse complement strand
GTGTCTAGTCCGAGCTCGTTACATAGGAAGTTCGCCTTAGCAATCGCTTCTAGGTCATCGGTACCGGTCTGGGCACCAAATGACCATACAGTTTCGTACTCTGGCCCACCGCCCTCACCAGTGAAAGGCGGTTTAGTGACCTTGGTGTAGCGAGCGCAGGTTATTGGGCAGCCCCAGCACGCCTCCTCAAGGCTCTTCTTCTTATCGAGGATCGTCTCGGCCATCTGCTCCCCGCTTATCTTCTCAGCTCCTGGGAACACACCCGTCCTGAAGTTCCTAGTTGGGAAGATCCCCGCCTTGTTGATTATGTTGACCAGGACAGCTGTGCCGTATTTGGGCAGGGACTCCGATGTAACTGGGCTCTTCTTGTGCTTATCCATAGCTACCCTAACAGCCTCCCTGAACTTCTCCATATTGGCGACCTTAGGCTTTTCATGCCCCAGTACCGCTATCGCCTTAAGCTTCTTAGAGCCCCACACAGCCCCATGACCTCCGCGTCCAGCGGCCCTATTCTTGTCATTCATTATCGCTGCGAACCTGACCAGGTTCTCTCCAGCGGGCCCGATCGCGGCTACCTTGATGTTCGCCGCCTCCTTACCAACCTCAGCCGCGAGTTCCTCCCTTATCGCATCCGTCGTGCTGTGCACATCCTTACCCCATAGGTGCCTCGCATCCCTTATCTCAACCCTGCCGTCATGGATCCATAGGTACACGGGCTTCTCAGAAGCGCCCTCTATGATTATCCCGTCAAACCCGGCGAACTTCAGCTCAGGCCCGAACTTCCCACCGCTATGCGAATCGTGGATCGTATAGGTAAGGGGCGACTTCGTTACCGAGCACCATCTACCCGGCGCCGGTAGCCCAGCGACGCCGGTTAAGGGCCCTGTAAGCACGAGGGCCTTGTTAGCAGGTGAGAAGGGGTCTACCCGGGGGTCGACCTCTCTAAGCATTAGGTATACTCCTAGGCCGCGACCCCCGATCCACTTCTTGAGAACCTCCTCGGGCAGTGACTCGAACCTTATTTTACCGCTCCACAAGTCAACCCTTACGAGGCGCCCCATATACCCTCCGGGCACGGAACCACCTCCGATCATGTAGGTGCTTAGCTCTCAGAAAACCCTTTCTAAGTATAGAATGTTCGAACGGTTCATGCCTACGAGTTCTAACGAGCGATAGAACTATGAGCTATGCTAAGGTAATAAACGGTGTGAGCAGAGGGCGTAGGCGTGGAGGTGGTGCAAGTTCCTCCGCTATGGTGAATGGATTGTTAGTCTGGCCTCGGAATCGCACCCGCGTGAACTGATGGTAGAGATCACTACTAGGTGCAACTACGACTGCATCCACTGCTTCAGAAGGGGTATGGAGGAGCCTTATGGAGATATGGATCCTAAGTTCTTTGAAAGAGTTGTTAAGGATGCAAGAAGTGCTGGTGTTAAGAAGATCGTGTTCTCGGGATGGGGCGAACCCCTAATCCACCCCAGGATCCTGGAGTTCGTAGAGCTCGTGAAGAGCAAGGGGATGGAGGTGCTACTAAACACAAACGGTTCTCTACTTGGGTACTACGCCGAGGAGCTGCTGAGGCTAGGTGTTGACGAGATCGTGGTTAGCATAGATTCCGTGGAGACTGACCTCTACAGGGCGATCAGGATTGGCGGTTCTCTACCTGCGGTCGTGAAGGGCCTTGTGAAGCTTAAGGAGCTTAGGAGGGAGAGGTTCTCTTGGAAACCAGTGGTCTCCATACAGTTCACGGTGAACCGCCTCAACTACCGTGACGTGCTGAAGCTTGTGGGGTTCGCAAAGCTCGTTGGTGCTACCCGGGTAACGCTATCCAACATGATCCCCCTTAGCGCTGAGCAAGAGATGAAGCTGGCGTGTTACAACGATGAGGAGTGCCTTAGGTTTATGGAGAGGGCACGAGAGGAGCTGGGGAAGGAGAGTCTTGATAGCAACGTAGCGATCGAGTTCCCGAGCTTCGGGATGCAGGCGGAGAGGAGGTGTCCCTTCGTAACGCGGTACGCAGCCTACGTGAGGCGTGATGGCGGGGTAGCGCCATGTATATACTACGCGCATAGGTGGAGAACAGGGTTCATGGGGATCGATCGCGAGATCAGGCCCGTGGTATTCGGAAACCTGCTGGAGAAGAACCTCATCAGTATCTGGAGGGATCCCGAGTATGCCGAGTTCAGGTTCCGCGCAGCCTTCTTCGCAATGCCTAGCTGCCTAGACTGCCCCCTAGCCCCCTACTGCCTATACACCCTTAGCAACGAGGTGGATTGCTGGGGCAACACCCCTACATGCGCCCATTGCCCATATTCTCACGACATGGCTAGGTGCCCGCTCTAAAGGGTTAACCCCCGGCATGCCCTAAGATGTACTGGGATGCAGCTATGGGGATCAAGGTTGTTGTAGAGGTGTTTGGGACACTTAGGGAGAAGCTAGGGTGGAGGAGAAAGGTTGTGGAGCTTAAGCAGGGCGCAACGCTGCGTAGCCTCGTAGAGACCCTGCCTGATCTACGCGAAGCCGTTACGCAGGGCGGAGAGCTACGCGAGGGCGTGATGATAATGGTGAATGGGATCCACGCGCAGCTGCTCAAAGGTCTTGAAACGCCGCTGCGCAACGGTGACGAGGTATCGGTGTTTCCGCCGGGCGGCGGCGGTTAGCGGAGTGCGTTACTCAGCCTTGAAACACCTCATCACCTACACTGGCTACTCAGCGTTCACAGCCCTCATCACGGGGTGATGAGGGTACGGGCGCTTGACCGAGGAGAAGGGATGAAGAGTAGCCTCCACACACTTTGGGCTCCTGCTGACCTTGTTCCTAGTTCCTAATATAAGGAGTAGAGGGCTAGACCTCCTTTATTATGGGTCTGCCCTTGCGCTCCCTATGTATCTGCGCCATGGTCTTGGTACGCTCTATCTCGAATAGCAGGTCCTGATCCTTATCCACCTCAACGTCGCGCTCCTCGTAAACGTACTCCTCCTCGCCTACGTGTTTGAATACCGATATTGTGTACTTGCCTGCAGGTAGGTCTAGCACAGCTACACCCTCATCGCTCGTCTCCTTCGTTGCAACGCTCCTCCCCTGAGCATCAGCCGAAACTATCGCCTTCTCCAAGGGCTTTTCGCGGAACCTCACCTTGACCCGCACCCTATGATACTTCAGCTCCTCGACACACTTAGAGAACCCCTTGCTCTGGAAGAACTCGTTGGTTTTATCCACAAGCTCTCTAACAAGCTTCTTTGCATCGCTCGGCACGCTCTGGTCACTTATAATAGCCCTATATACCGTTCTGAAGGTCTGACAGAACTCGTTGTACCTCCCCTGGTCAAACTTCACCGTTAGAGGGACGAGCCTATCCCTAACAGTGTCTAGGAGCTTATAGAGCGCTGGGGGTAGCTGGACATAGTATACGTTAAACACCTTAGTTAGGAATTCGTGGATCTCATCAGCTAGCGTCTTCTCGATCTTCTCCTCCCGCTCCCTCTTATATGTCCTCCACTCCTCATCCATAGCTGGGCACCACCGCTGCTATACTGGGCGACGCTGATAATAAGCAGCTGTGGAGCTTTGGGTGTGATGATCTGGGTCCTTGGCCAAGAGGTGAGGATAGGTTTTGAACGCTGATCCCCTTGGCGCTGAGTGTATTAGACCCCGTTACAGAGCCGTGGTGGGCTGGGGATAGCTGTGTGCCTAGGGGTTCCTGCTGAGGTGCTGAGGATCTATGAGGAGGGTGGGGTTAGGTACGCTGATGTTAGGCTAGGCGGCGGGGCTGTGAAGGTGCTCCTCCCGCTAGACGATGTGAAGCCCGGGGACTACGTGATTGTACATGCGGGGGTGGCTATATCAAGGATCGAGGAGGATAGGCTAGAGGAAGCCCTATCGATCTGGAGGGAGCTAGAGGAGGTTCTGAGAGGATAGACGCCTATGAGGATCGCGCTCCGCATAGTGGTGACGGGGCTTGTACAGGGAGTTGGGTTCAGACCATTTGTTCATCGTGCTGCGAGGAGAGCTGGTGTAGCTGGCTACGTGAGGAACGTAGGCGGTTCCGAAGTAGAGATACTGGT
>QMWY01000152.1 GCA_003661865.1 Thermoprotei archaeon | reverse complement strand
TAGTTGCACTTGCCGTGGCCTACAAGGTGGCGGAGCTCAAGAAGCGGGGGGATGTGCTGCCGGGGGACGTAGTCGTAACCACGCATATATGCCCCAATGCCCCGACGAGGCCCCACAAGCCCGTGCCCATGATGGACTCTCCCGTAGACATATTCACCCTTCTCAAGAAGGAGGTTAGGCCGGAGATGGACGCGGTGCTCTCCATAGACGCTACTAAGGCTAACTGGATCATAAACCACACGGGCATAGCCATAACCCCAACGATCAAGGAGGGCTGGATCCTGAGGCCCAGCGAGGACCTCATGAACATATACACCAGGGTCACAGGCGAGCCTCCTGTCATAGTGCCCATAACTATGCAGGACATCCTTCCCTACTCAACCCCTGTGTACCACATAAACAGCATGGTCCAGCCATGGATATACACGTCTGCACCCGTCGTCGGCGTGGCGATCACGGCACGTATGGCGCTGCCGGGCTCGGCCACGGGGCCCACGAATATATGGGCTCTTGAACAGGCTGCGCGCTTCGTAGTAGAGGTGGCCAAGGACTTCACCATGGGTAGGGCGAGGTTCTACGACGAGGATGAGTGGAGGGTTATCATAGAGAGGCACGGCGAGCTCAGGGAGATAATGAGGCGTGGGGCGCCGCCATGAAGCTGGCTCTCCTCACAATAGGGCAGAGCCCACGCACTGACGTGCTGAGCGATGTTGGCCACCTGCTGAAGGGGGTCGACTACTTCGAGAGGGGGCTCCTCGACGGTATATCCCTAGATGAGATTGAGAGGGTCTACGGCCCTAGGCCAGGAGATGAGGTGTACGTCTCCCGGCTTAGGAGTGGTGGCGAGGTGAAGCTCTCTAAAAGCCGGGTTGTGGAGGGCATGAAGAAGCTCATTGCCCAGGTTGAGAAGGATGCGGACCTCATACTGATCATGTGCACCGGGGGCTTCGACATCTCGTCGAGCAGGCCTGTGATACTGCCGAGCAGGCTCCTCATAGGGGTTGTGGGGTCCCTTAGAGTTAGGAAGCTCGGGGTGCTAGTCCCCCTGAGGGAGCAGCTGGGGATGGCCGAGAGGAGATGGAGCCCTATGGTTGATGAGCTGGTCGTAGAGTACTGGTCGCCCTACAGCGGAAGTGAGGAGCAGCTGAGGTCTAAGGCGCGAAGGCTTAGGGGGGTTGACTTGGTGGTCATGGACTGCTTTGGCTACAGCACCCGGCACGCGGCAGTGGTACGCGAGGTTGCTGGAGGTCCGGTAGCGCTGCCCCGGACGCTTTCACTAGCGGTAGCCCTCGATCTCTTGGGGGCGCTCCGCCCATCAACGTAATTTCCCTCTTCCCTCATCGGTATAGTGTGTAGAGGTGTAGGTATTGGCTAGGTACGTCGATCTGAACACGGACTCGGGCGAGTCTTTCGGTAGGTGGAGGTTGGGTAATGAGGAGGAGCTGTTCCGCTACGTAACCTCTGCGAACATAGCATGCGGCTTCCACGCAGGAGACCCCAACGTTATGCGCAGAACTGTTAAGCTTGCCAGGGAGATGGGTGTGGCGGTAGGCGCCCACCCAGGCTTCCCCGACCTCATGGGGTTCGGCAGGAGGAATATGGAGGTCAGGCGTGAGGAGCTGGTCAACTACGTAATATACCAGGTCGGGGCGCTAGAGGCGTTTACACGTGTAGAGGAGGTTGAGCTACAGCACGTGAAGCCCCACGGCGCACTATACAACATGGCGTGGGTTAGGAGGGACTACGCCGAGGCGATCGTTGAGGCTATAAAGCTCCTCAACCCCCGCCTGATCCTCGTAGCGCCCTACGGCTCCGAGATGCACAGGGTTGCGGAATCAGAGGGCATCAGGGTCGCCTTCGAAGGGTTTGCCGATAGGGGCTACACGCCCGAGGGCAGGCTTGTACCCCGGGGCAGCCCCGGAGCCGTGATTACGGATCCCCGGGAGGCTGCTGAGAGGGCGCTGAGAATGGTTAGCGAGGGCCGTATCAAGGCTGTTGACGGTAGGGAGATCGAGATTAAGGTCCACACGATCTGTATCCATGGCGACAGCCCCAACGCTGTTGAGATGGCGCGGGCGATACGCAGGAGGCTAGAGGAGGCGGGCATCACCGTAGCGCCTATGGGAGCCTTCCTGAGGTAACCATGGGGTTGACCCCCCGGGTTGCGCCTCTAGGGGGTTACGCTGTCTATGTGGAGCTGTGCCGCGAGGTCAGCCTCGAGTGCAATAGGAGGGTGCACGCCCTCTACTACGCCCTAAGCAGCAGGGCAGGGGATCTGGGCGTAACGGAGGTCGTGCCCGCCTACTCAAGCCTCACGATATTCTACGACCCGAGGAGGGTGAGGTGGAGGGAGATTGCGCGAGCTGTGGAAGAGCTCGTGAGGGATGCTGAGGTCTTTACACCTCCGCCTCCGCGCAGCTTCATGATCCCTGTGGTCTACGGCGGTGAGTACGGGCCTGATCTCGAGCGCGCAGCATCAATGAGGGGGCTCAGCGTCGATGAGTTCGTGAGGATCCACACATCAAGGGTGTACACATGCTACATGCTGGGGTTCACACCGGGGTTCCTCTACCTAGGCGATGTGGATCCCAGGATCGCTGTTCCTCGTCTCGAAACACCTCGTGAACGCGTGCCCCGGGGCTCGGTGGGCATAGCGGGTAGGCAGACAGGGCTCTATGGTATTGAGAGCCCCGGCGGGTGGAGGATAATTGGGCGAACACCCGTGGTGACATTCGACCCTAGGCGCGACCCCCCAATTCCCATAAGGCCGGGGGATAGGGTCAGGTTCTATGAGATCGGCGAGGATGAGTACCGGGAGCTCGAGGGTGTTTGGATAGAGGAGGTGCAGTAAGATGCCTAAGCTGGAGGTGTTGAATACTGTTCTCGCAACGATTCAGGATATAGGGCGCTACGGCTACCGCTCCCTCGGGGTCCCCGTATCGGGGGCGCTGGATAGATCCTCGGCTGTGCAGGCGAACGTTCTTGTGGGCAACCCCCCGGGCGCCCCGCTTGTAGAGTCCTTCGGCCCGATAATGCTGCGCGCCCTGAGCGACTCCATAGTGGCTGTCACGGGCGCGCTTACGCGTATAGCGATCGATGGTAGGGCTGTTGCGGAGTACCGCCCACTGTGGCTGCCCAAGGGCTCGGTCCTAGAGGTAGGCCCGCCAATCCTAGGCCAGGTGATCTACGTGGCTGTTGCGGGCAGGATCAGCTGTGATGAGGTTATGGGGAGCTGCTCCACCTATACACGGGGAGGCTTTGGGGGGCTTGGCGGCAGGCCCCTTAGGCCTGGCGATGTTATCGAGGCTTCGCTAGGGGGGCAGAGGCTCGAGGATCTTTGGAGCTCTATCTCTACGCGCTACGTACCTGAGGAGGGGCGTGTTGCGTATAGGCTGCGCCAGGGCGTTGTCCTGAGGGTTACGCCGGGGCCCCACAGGGGGGTCCTGAGCGATGATGACTGGGGAAGGCTCCTGTCAGAGACCTACACGGTCGCCCCCGAATCCGATAGGATGGGGTTTAGGCTCCGTGGACCTCCGCTGGAGTCTGCTAAGCGCCTAGGCAGGCTCCCCTCATTCCCTGTTGATAGGGGGTTTGTGCAGGTGCCCCCAGCAGGCACGCCCATCGTGCTCATGGCGGACGCTCAGACAACAGGGGGCTACGCTGTTGTGGCTGTGGTTGTGCCCCCAGATACAGACCTCCTAGCCCAGTGCCCCCCGGGTACCCCCGTGAGGTTTGCCGAGCTAGGAGTTGATGAGGCTGAGGATGTCACGGCTCAGTACCTCAGCTATCTAGAATCGCCAGAGGTCAGCGAGGTGGGCCCCGGCTTCTCGGAGTACGACGCCTACGTCTAGGGGGCGGTACCGGGTCAGATCTCGCAGGTTGGGCAGCCTCCTGCGTAGGTCTCTGCTGCCGCTAGGATCTCGTCCTTACCTATCCTGAACCACCGGTGGTAGCTCTTATCCTTGACCACGACGGGCTCGGGTACTTGCTTAAGCACCTCCTCAACATCCGCCCCGACCTTGAGCACCTGCTCCGCCTTGGACTTGTCCCTGAACACCGTTATGC
>QMWY01000151.1 GCA_003661865.1 Thermoprotei archaeon | reverse complement strand
GCGCAACACGTTTCCCCACGGTTCTGGTGAACGCGCTTTTTCACCGAGCTCCACGGCGTCGCCGAGCCCATACTCATTGTTGTGCCTGGAACAGGTGTAGCTGCACCTAGTTCCACCTCGATACGGCTACTTGAAAAATCTGTGCTACGAAAATACCTAGGTTCCTGGGCGTCGCAAATGCAGCTGCAGTACCTAGCCCTAGCCGCATCCGCCGCGGCCCACGATCTGCCCCTGGAGACGTACCTGCTGATGATAGGCTCCTGGACGGTCTTCCCGCTCATCATGGTGCTCCTCTACGTACGGGGGGTCAAGAAAGGCCTGTGGGAGGATGAGGAGCATGAGTGAAGGAGTGCTGTTCTGGATCGGCTTCTCGGTGTACCTAGCGATCGTGCTGCTCATAGGGGTGCTCACACACATATACAGGAGGTCGAGGACCCTCGCCGACTACCTGGTAGGGGGGAAGATAATAGGTCCTCTAACAACAGCCTTCACGACGACCGCCTCGATAGCGAGCGGGTACCAGTTCGTAGGACTTGTCGGCACAGCATTCCTATTCGGCTTCGCATCGTTCTGGTTCCTGGTAGGGGACCTGATAGGCGTCACGATCCAGTACGCCGTTGCTCCGAGGTTCAGGAAGTTTACGGGTAGGCTGAACTCCATAACGATCGTCGACTACCTGGCGGACAGGGTCGAGGATACGGGGCACGTGGTGAGGGCGCTGGCGGCGATCATAGTCTTCGTGTTCATGTCCACGTACGTATGCGCGCAGTTCACGGCCGGCGGCAAGGCTTTCGTGGGCCTGGGGGCCAGCTACGACCTGGGGGTCTTCGTAACGTGGCTAATAGTCACGGTCTACACCCTGCTCGGGGGATACCTCGCAGTAGCGTACACCGATACTCTGCAGGGCATATGGATGCTCATAGGCATGTACACGGTGATACCCCTCGCCATAGCGTCGATGGGGGGATGGCACGCATTCATCTCCAGGCTCGCCGAGCAGTCCGCGGACCTGCTTTCGGCCACCAACGGCATGTCCCTAGAAGCCTTCCTGCTGTTCATGGGGACGATATTCGGGATCGGTGTGGGGTACCCCGGATCACCGCACTCGATGGGCAGGATGATAGGGGTGAGAAGCCCTAAGGCGGCCGCCCAGGCCGGCATCATAGCAGTCATCTCGTGGATACTGATAGACACGGGCTCCATATTCCTGGGGCTCACCGCCAGGGCCATGATGCCGACGATAGCCGACCCGGAGACCTCGTACATGGTGATGGTCAGGGAGCTGGTGCCGCCCATCGCCGCAGGGCTCATGCTGGCGGCCGTCTACGCAGCGATAATGTCGACAGCGGATTCGCAGCTTCTAGCCGCCGTCGGCGCCCTGGTCAGGGACATCTTCCAGAGGATCCTGAACCCGAACGCAGATGAGAAGAAGCTGGTGGCGCTCTCCAGGATCCTCGTAGTTGCGATATCCGTCGCAGGGCTGGTAATAGCTCTGAGGTTCAGCGGAGCTGTCTTCTGGTTCATACTCTTCGCATGGTCCGGCGTGGCGTGCGTCTTCGCACCCATAGTGGTACTGTCACTGTATTGGAAGAGGTTGACGAAGTGGGGGGTTGTAGCGGCCATGATCGGCGGCTCGACCACCGCTGTGATCTGGCACTTCACACCCGTGCTGAAGGAAGCTGTGTACGAAGGTTTCCCGGCCGCCGTAGTCTCATTCCTACTCGCCGTTGTTGTGAGCCTCCTTACAAAACCACCCGAGAAAGTGATCAAGATCCTGGAGGGCGTGTGGTGATGGCCGGGAAGAAGATCGGCTACAGGTTCGCCCTGATAGGCTTTCCGTGGGATATGGGGGCGTCGCTGGGCAGACCCGGGGCGAGATACGCACCTAAATCGGTTAGAGATGCCCTGAAATGGTTTTTCAACCGTGTAAAGGACGGGAAGGTCTTCGATGTGGAGACGGGCAGGCTCGCCGACCTGACCAGGGTCGTGGTCGAGGATGTAGGAGACGTAGAGGTGTTCGCGCACGACACCCTCAAGACCTTCGACGCCGCGTACAGGGTTGTTAAGAACGTGATAGACAGGGGCTTCAAACCCATCGTGATAGGGGGAGACCACTCGGTCACATACCCCTGCGTAAAGGCTCTGCACGACTCCGCGGCGGGGAAGCTGGGCATAGTACAGTTCGACGCACATCTCGACCTAGTTGACGAGACCCCGCACCAGGGGAGGTACTCACACAGCAGCGAGATAAGGCGGGCACTAGAGCTAGAAAGAGTTGAGAAGGTCGTCCAGATCGGCGTCCGGGGGTACAACTACCCGTTCCACTACCACGATGTTAAGAACTTCAACATAGTCCAGCTAACACCCGGCGACATCCACAGGCTGGGCACCTCCTCTGCCGTGGAGACCGTGCTCAGGGAGCTGGAGGGGGTAAGCCACGTATACATCACCGTGGATATCGACGTGCTCGACCCCGCCTTCGCCCCGGGGTGCGGCGCAAACGAGCCCGGCGGCCTCACACCGTGGGAGCTGATGGAGATCCTGAAGAGGTTGGCTCCGTACGCAGACGCGTTCGACGTGGTGGAGGTAAACCCCCTGTTCGACCCCAACGGCGTTACGGCGTCCATCGCCGCCAAGCTTGTGTTCGACTTCATAGTCTACAGCTCCAACCCCCTAGACTAGGCTGGGGAGCATGCCGGGTACGTGTAGGGAGTGGAGGTACAGGATAGGCGTGATATACATAGCTTCGAGCACGGTTCTCGAAAGGGAGTGGAAGGCTGTTCTACCCTGCGAAGTATCGTTCCACGTTGCCCGCATCAGGTTGAGGGACGGTGGTGAAGCAACCAGGGACTCTATATGGGGTATGGTCAGCTCCAAACAGGTGGAGCAAGCAGCAGAGATGCTGGGCGAAGCAGGTGTGGACATCATCGCCTTCGCCTGCACGATCGGGAGCCTCATAGGTGGTCATGAATGGGATAGGCGCCTCAGCGAGAGGATCGAAAAGGTGGCGGGGGTGAGGGCCACCACCACATCTACGGAGGTGGTCAACGCTCTGAAGACCCTCGGTTGCAGAACGCTGACCGTTGTCACACCCTACATCGAGGAGCTCAACGCGCTGGAGAAGAGGTTCCTCGAACACCACGGGTTCCAGGTGCTCAGCATCAAGGGGTTTAACAAGAGGTACGACCAGGATATAGCTAGGATAACTCCCGACGAGATACGCAGCCTAGTCCGGGAGGTGGATACACCCCAGGCAAACTGCATCTTCTTGAGCTGCACCAACATGAGGAGCCTCGAAGCGATAGAGACCCTTGAAAAGGAGCTCGGGAAGCCGGTGATATCGAGCAACAGCGCCACACTCTGGGGATGCCTAAAGAAGCTGGGCTACGGCAGGCCCATCAAGGGCTACGGAGTGCTTCTAGAGAAGTACCTGTGAAGCGATGACGGGGCCCACCACGATGCCCAAAACCGTTGTCACGGACGTACTTGTTGTGGGAGGCGGCCTAGCGGGTCTATGCGCCTCCGTCGCTGCTAGGGCCAGGAGGGCGAGGGTGGTTCTCGTCACTAAGCATGGTGTGGGGAGACCCTCATCCACGTTCTTCTCTGTAGGAGCTTTCAGAGTCGCAGCCGATGAGTATAGAGTTGAAGACTTTGTACGGGAGACCCTCGAGGCCGGTAGATATGTAAACAATCCGAAGCTTGTAGAGGTTCTGGCTAGGGAAAGCACCGCCGCTATCTGCAGACTCGAAGAACTTGGTCTTAGGTTCAGGATCCGTGGAGGCACCGCGTATGTGCAGACAGGTAGTAAGGTGGCTAAAGGTGCTGAGATAGTTGAGAAGCTCACCGATGCTGCGGAGACCCTGGGGATCGGCGAGATACCCCACGCCGTCCCCCTAGACATCGTGTTCCACGACGGCTACTGGGTTGTGCCTACCTGGTGCTGGAGGGAGGATAGGATACTGACGATATTCTCCAAGGCGCTGGTCATCGCCACGGGCGGTGTTGCGGGCATCTACGAGAGGACCACGAACCCCCCGGGAAACGTAGGTGACGGGCACGCGCTGGCGATGAGG
>QMWY01000150.1 GCA_003661865.1 Thermoprotei archaeon | reverse complement strand
CCGGAGTACCGAGTTATGAACAGGGTCTCCGAGATCAAGTGGGAGTGTGTAAGAGGCCTGGGCTACTCCTTCGGCTACAACAGGAACGAGGGCCCCGAGCACACCCTGAGCGTGGAGAAGCTGGTTAAGCTGCTGGCCGATGTGGTTAGCAAGAACGGGAACCTCCTCATAGGCGTAACGCCCATGGCGGACGGCACCATCCCCAGCCACCAGGTAAGGGTCTTGAGGGGGCTCGGGGCGTGGCTGAGGGTCAACGGGGAGGCGATCTACAGCACCCTCCCCTGGGAAACCCATGGGTCCGTGGCTGGGGAGGGCATCCCCGTGAGGTTTACGCGTAGCAGAGACGGTGGGAGGCTCTACGCAATAGTCCTTGAGAGGCCCGCGGGACCCACGGTCATTAGGGGGCTGTCCCCAGCACCCGGCACATCGGTAGAGCTCCTGGGCTACGGATCCGTGGAGTGGAGGGCTACGGCCAACGGCTTGGAGGTGGTGTTCCCACGGGACCTACCACCCTCACCAGCGTATGTGCTGAGGATCGAGCCCGTGCCGAGGAGGCTGGGGTAGGGCTCTTCAGGACCGCAGGTTTAAGGGCTTTGAAACGCCACGGCTACCCCGGGGCCGTGTTGAGGCTGGGCAGGATCGTGGGGAGGATCGGCCACATATACCCCCTCAGGCGCAGGATCGGCCATATATACCCGCTCGAGAAGCTGGGTGCTGCTCGTGGCCGTGAGGGTGAGGCTGAGGATAAGGGCTGTGGCAACAGGTAGGGAGGTGCTGACCTCCGCTTTGGTGAACTCGGGGTTCGAGGCGGAGACGCCGCAGCTACTAGTGCCGCGATCGTTAGCAGCACAGCTAGGCCTCTGGCCACCTCCACCCGATGCCCAGCTCGTCGAGGTTGGGACGGCGGGCGGCCCGGTTAGAAACTACCTGGTGCCGCGCTCAGCCGATGTATGGGTCGTGACCAGCGATAGGGTTGTGGGCCCGGTGAGGTGCGATGTCATGATATCCAGCCTGGAGTACGAGGTGCTGATAAGCGATAGGCTCGGTGGTGAGCTGGGGATAGTGATACTGGATCTGAGGGGTAAGTGGAGGTTCTCCGATGAGGATACTGTTCGTGAGACTGAGCAGCCCCAGTACTGGTTCTAGCGCTAAAGAGCCTTGACACCCTTAATGCATTCGGCGGTGTGACTGGGGCTGGAAAGAGCTGATGGGTGATGAACCCACCCTTGGAGGACCGCCCCGCTCTAACAGGTTAGCCTACCTCCGTTGATCCCAAGGACCTGCCCCGTTATGAAGCCGGAGTGCTCCGGAACTGCTAGGAAGTATATCGCCTCGGCGACATCCTCGGGCCTTCCGATCCTCTTCAGCGGGTGTGCCTCCTCAACCCTCCTCCTCTTCTCGGGGGTGTCTATGAAGCTCCGGACCATGTCCGTCTCTATGAAGCTCGGGGCGACGGCGTTGACCCTTATATGGGGTGCGAGCTCGGTGGCGAGCCTACGGGTCAGCCCTATCACCCCTGCCTTCGAGGCGCAGTAGGCGGGGGATGCGAAGACGTTGCCCGACTGGCCAGCGATGCTCGCGAGGTTCACGATGCTTGCCCACGGCGCCTTCCTGAGGAGGGGGAGCATGTACTTCGTGACGAGGATGGTCCCGGTTAGGTTCACGTTTATAACCCAGCTCCACGCCTCTAGACTGAGCTCCTCGATCCCCTTGAACGTTATAACGCCGGCGTTGTTCACTAGGACGTTGAGGTAGGGGAACCTCTTCGCAACCTCCTCCGCCCCACGCCTAACGCTCTCCTCGTTCGAGACATCCATCTGTATGAAGAAGCCCTCGCCCCCGAGCTCCTCAACAGCTCTGAGGGTCTCCTCAGCACCGCTGCGGTTGCGGAAGTAGCTAAACCCAACAGCGAACCCCTCCTTGGCGAACTTGAGGACCGTAGCCCTCCCGATACCCCTATCACCACCCGTTACGAACACGTAGCCCCTAGCCATAGCCCTCCGCCTCGGCTACGACTATGCGTAGCGCTGAGAGATATGCATTTACGCTGAAGCAGGGCTACGTGCATAGCCTGATACAGGTTTGTGGGACAGCTTATTATATGTGGGAGCTATAGGATATGTAGGGGAGGTATATGGAGTACGTGGTGTCTATAGATGAGCGTGGCAGGGTGCTCATACCTGGAGAGGTGAGGAGGCGTGTGGGGCTGAAGGGTAGGAGCAGGGTTTTGGTACGCGTTAGGGAGGATGGGGTTATAGAGCTGGTGCCTCTTGAGAAGCTGTTCAGCGAGGTCTCGAAAATCTTCGAGGAGAAGTTCCGGGGGTGGCGTGAGGAGGAGCACGAGGCCTCGAGGATCCTCGAGGACCTGGTGAGGTAGATTGGTTCTAGAGATAGTCGATACCGTTTACCTAGTGGCCTATCTACGGCGTAGCGACCCGCTCCATAGCGAGGCCATCAGCCTGATCAACAGCCTCGGTGCGGGTAGAAGGGTCTCTCAGGCAGCCCTGCTGGAGCTCGACCTGCTGATGAAGTCCCGTGGCTTCTCGGCTGTCGAGAGGATGAAGACCTGGGTGCTGCTGGGAAAGGTCATACCCGCCGAAGCCGTTGAACCCCTCCTACCCCCGGACTTCGCAGCCTCCTCCCTCCTCATCAACAGGTACTCGCTGGACTACTTCGACGCGCTCATCGCTGCCCAGTGCATACTGAGGAGAGCTAGGCCCGTAACCACCGATAGCGCCATACTATCCGCTGTGAAGAGCACGGACCCCAGGGATGTGGAGGAGGAGCTGCGTAAGCTCCTCTAATAGGTGTTCGGTACGGGGTTTACAGGTAGGTAGATATAGCTTGGGGTGCACCTATCTCCCGAGGCTCCATGAACCTGGAGGATGTGGTTAGGGACACCTTCTCCTTCCTCGTAGAGACTGCCGTTACGCGTGTCCCGAGGGATGTGTACGAGGCTATCGTAAGGGCTGCTGAGCGTGAGGAGGGGGCTGCTAGGATGGCTATGGAGGCCATAGCCGAGGCGGTAAGGGTTGGGATCCGCGAGAAGAGGCCTGTGTGCCAGGATACCGGGCTCCCAATGTTCTTCCTCCGCATAGGCGAGGGCTTCCCGCTGAAGGCGGGGCTGGGTGCTATAGCCCGTGAAGTTGTGGCCGAGGCCACTAAGCGAGGTATTCTTCGGCCCAACGCGGTGCACCCCTTCACCAACCGCAACACCGGTGACAATACGGGGAGGTTCGTTCCGTGGATAGACTACGAGGTTGTGGAGGGGGACTCCCTAGAGGTTACGTTCGCTGTTAAGGGCGGGGGTTCAGAGGCCCCCTCCGCCCTATACATGGTGAGCCCCTCGCGGGGTGTAGAGGGGCTGAGGAGGGCTGTTCTCAAAGCGGTCTACGATGCGGGGCCCCGCCCCTGCCCACCAACGATTGTGGGGGTCGGTGTTGGTGCCACGGCGGAGATGGCTATGAGGCTCGCGAAGAGGGCACTGTTCATGAGGAGGATGGGGGAGCGAAGCGATGACCCCCGGGTTGCCGAGCTAGAGGAGAGGCTTCTCAACGAGGTGAATAGGCTGGGGATAGGCCCGATGGGGTTTGGGGGCAGGACAACGGTCCTCGACCTTAGGATAGAGTACGGTTGTAGGCACCCAGCAACGTTCGCAGTGGCGATAATCTTCAACTGCTGGGCTCTGAGGAAGGCCTCCGCCACGATAGGTAGCAGCGGCTCGGTTAGCTACGACCCCAACGAGGTGTGGGGCCTATGAAGAGGGTTAGGCTGCGCACCCCGCTAAGCGAGGGTGATGTGAGGCCCCTCAGCGTAGGCGACGTGGTCTACATCAGCGGCACGGTGGTTACGCTGAGGGACCTAGGGCATAGGAGGGCGCTGGAGCTTCTGAGGAGAGGGGGTTCGCTACCCATCGATCTGCGTGGCCTAGCGGTCTTCCACGCAGGGCCCGTGGTGAGGAGGGTTGGGGGGAGGTTCGAGATCGTTGCTATTGGGCCCACGACGAGTGCGCGTATGGAGCCCCTGGAGCCCGAGTTCATAGAGCTGACGGGGGTTAGGATGATCATAGGCAAGGGCGGTATGGG
>QMWY01000149.1 GCA_003661865.1 Thermoprotei archaeon | reverse complement strand
TGCTGGGGCAGGGAGCAGTGGAGGGATGAGGAGACCGGCAAGGTCTCCGAGGTCCTGAGGGTCTACCACGTTGAGTCGCCTATCCGCGCAAGATCGCAGCTGACGCTCTTCGTCAGGGCCAACACTGTTCTGAGGAGGGACAGCGTGGAGAAGACCGTCGGTCTGCCCACGGTCGATGCGCACGCCATGAAGTTGGCGGCGAAGCTGGCGATATCGTCGACTTCCAACGATATGATGGAGCTGGTGCTCTTCCTAGCGAAGAACCAGGGCAGGCACATGACTGTTAGGGAGATCGAGAAGGCCACCGGGATATCGAGGTCCCAGATAGATAGGCTGATAAAAGTGCTGAGCCATCCGAAGGTGGGGGTCTACGACCCCGACGCCGGCGAGGTTCTCGACCCTTACTACAGGATCATATGCAAGTACCTCCTCGACGGGTGTAGAGAGGATGAGGAGCCCCAGGCTTAACAAGAGGAAGTTCGAGGAGTTCTTCATCAGGTGGTTCGCGGGGCCCAGCAGGGATGCGTCTGTTTTGAGGGAGTATACACATACTATCAACGCCAGCAGGGCCGAGAAGCCCGATTTTGTCGAGTGGGATCTGCACGATTGGCAGTCGGCCCTCCGAGAGGTTCTCGAATACTATGAGACCGAGAGCCACTACCTAGGCTACCAGTTCTACAGCCCCGACGGCAGGCCCCTCGGCTACCACTACATCTACTTCGACTTCGATTGCAAGGACGATCTATCGAGAGCAAGGCAGGAACTCGAGCGCTTCGCTAAGATAGTCAGGGATAGGTATGGAATAGATGTGGTTCCGTACTTCAGCGGGAGGAAGGGTTACGGCGCCGTCGTGCCGGTCGATAGATACATCGATTGGTATACGTACAGGACGATATGGAGGTTGCTGGCGAACCTAGACAGGTTCGCGACTCTTGATCCGGAGGTTGTTAGGAGCGGTCATAGGGTGCATAGAATCCCGTACACGTTCAACATAAAGCCCGGGCACATAGGTCTTTGCTACATCGTTGACCTGAGGACCTTCGAGATGCTCCCCATGGAGGACTTCGACTGGGGCAACTACGAGCCGCTCAGGGTAGACCGCTTCAGCGACCTAATCAACGTGAAGATCGAGCCGTTCGACAGGCCCAGAGTACGCAGGTTCTCCAGGGAAGCCAGGGCAAAACCTAGGCTGCCCGACGACCCGGCCGAGCTCGATGACTGCGACCTTGTCCCACCATGCATAAGAAGGATAGTGGCGGAGCTGAAGGAGACGGGCTCTCTCGGCCACTGGTCGCGGTTTGTGCTTGTAGCATTCCTTAAGTGGGTTGGCTACGACAAGGAGAAGATAATCGATCTGTTCAGGAGGTTCGCCAGCGACTTCAGGGAGGATATAACCAGGTACCAGGTCGAGCACATCTTCGGCGAGAGAGGAGGAAGAAAAGACTATCTCTGCCCCTCGTGCTCGGAGCTGAGGAAGAACGAGAGCGACAGGAGGCGGGATAGGGTATCTCTGTGCAGGGGGTGTGGGTGGAACCGTAACCCTGTTACCTACACCTATGCCAGGGCCTACGTGCCCGAGGAGATCAGGCAGCGGTTCTTCGAGCTGGTTGCGAGGCGGAGGGGTGGAACTTGAGGCGGTATGTGCACGAGATGGTCAAGGCGTTGCTGGTCTACGAGCCCGAGTCCGTTAGGGACGTTATCAGGAGGTACTACCCGAGCTGGCGGATCTTCGACGGGTGCAGGAACATAGCTGTTGTGCGCCCGGAGCTCGGTGTTAGGAGGTTCGCCGACGTTGTGTGGGTCGTCGAGTTCCAGAACAGGGCTGGGCAGACCATGAGGCACGTCCTGGTCTTCGAGGTTAAGACGGGTAGGTTCTCCGAGGAGTGGATAGAGCAGCTGAGGAAGTTCGACAGGCAGAGGCACGCGCTCTGCAAAACGTTTGGCTGGGTCTGCTGGGGGCAGTACCAGTATATATACATATGTAGGAAGAGGTATGTGGACCTAGTCGTCGAGAAGGCGCGCAGGGTGCACGGCTCCGTCAGAGCCATCCCGATAGAGATCCTCCTGCCGCTGGCAATAGACCGCTTCTCGAAGGCTGTGGAGCTGGCCAGGAAGATCCTCAGGGGAGAAGAGTAGGAGAATGGGTTGAGATCCCGAGCATGCGCGGGCCGTGGACGCGTTGCATGTATGTGTATGGGTTGCGGGGGTATGGAATGTTTCTGTATGGTATATGGGAAGTGTATTTAAACGTGTTTGCGGGGCTATGGTGCGGAGCCACTGCGCGGGGTCTCGGGTCGGGATCATGGTCGGGGCGTTCACGTATGTCAAACACATATCCGATTGTACACATGTTATAAAGGTCGAGACGAGCAGCCCGAGCGACGTCATCGCGACTATCGCCGCGAAGCACGTTGCGCTGGTGAGCGAGGAGGGGCACGCGACGAGGGTTCTGGTCCTGCCGAGCGGGGTGTGTATAGATATCTACGCGGTCGGCGAGGCTGGGAGGCATGGATCTGAGGGGCTTCAAGGCAAAGTGGCTGGCGAGGCTGGTCAGCTACGAGCCGAGGAGCAGCGGTGAGAGGGCGTTCAGGGACGAGCTGATCATGAGGGTCAGCAACATGAGGAGGTACGACGCGGCGAGGCTGGCGCTCGACATCGGCGCGATGATGCGCCGCGGGGACGTGTCCGAGGAGTTCAGGTCCATGCTGAGGGAGATGCTGCGCGACATAGAGAGCCTCGCGCAGGGTGGGGAACATGGCTAGGCGCACCCCCACAGCAGGGCGCGGCGACGATAGGGGGGAGAGGTGCGCCCGGCTCCACGAGGAGGCGATGGACATGATAAGGGATCTGGTGTGGGGCGGCTAGGCATGGCGTTCCCGGGCCATATGTTGGGCAACGTGGTCCGCAGATACGTTGTCCTCGACGGTGGCGCGCTGCTGAAGATAGACGTCGCCGACGATGACCAGCGCCTCAGGGTCCTCGTGCAGGAGGTTGGCAGGGACGGTTTTGCGCTGTACATCCTCGACAAGACCGCCAACATCGACAGCCTATGCGTTGCCGCCAGGGTCGGGATGGTTGCGCATGTATGCAGCGACGCGCCGGGGCCAATACTAACATTCCTGAACTACCTCTCCGACGCGGTGAAGAGGGGCATCGTCCTGCACAGCGAGGAGCGGTAGGCGTTGCTGGGGATAGGAAGCTAGGTGGTGGGTATGAAGAGCCTCGGCGAGCGCGGGTTGCGCAGGTTGGTGGTCGTGGTGTGACTGAAGGCGCTGGCAGCGATGGGCATCGGCATGCTCATGCTGTTGTTAGTGCTTTACATGCTTAGCGAAGGTGGGTAGCTATGGTGGAGATGAAGTTGAGGGATAAGCTGAGGAGGATTGCCTCTGTGTTGATCGAGATATGCAAAGAGATCTACCCGTACATCGATGCGGGGAGGGGTGAGGTCTGCGCGGTCGCCGCCATGGCGGCGCTGCTCGCCGAGATCATGTCTGTGTGCGGCGATGCTGTCTCCGAGCAGATCCATGATAACTACACCGCATGTCTTGAGGACGTGCTCAGGAGGCTCAGGGGTGGCTAGCTATGGTGAAGATGATGAGGAGAAGCCTGCTCCAGATCCTGAGGGAGAGTAACATGGAGAGGAGAGCCCTAGAGGAGCTTGTGAAACAGGTAGTGAGATGGGAGCTACTCCTAGAGCTGGCGCTGAGACGGAGAAGCCCGTTCCTAGCCCTGATGCTGAGAAACAGAGAGAAAGTGGTTAGGTGAACGGTGTGAGACCTGAGTTCTACGAGATCCATGCAATCATAGAGGGTCGCGCGATCAGAGCCGTTGGCTGGAACTTCTTCGACGAGCCGATCATAGTCTTCAACAGCCCTCCACATGTGTACTACTACCACTACGAGAAGAAGGTGCTCGAGCGCTGCACGAACTTCTGGTATCTCTACAGAGTGAAGAGGATAGGCGCATGCATAGAGATCGACGACTTCTCCATCCACATCACGCCGAAGTGATTGAAGTAGGTGGTCTGTATGCGTGAGGAAGAGCTCAGCTACGCGATTTGGAGCTGGGTGATCTTCGGAGCAATC
>QMWY01000148.1 GCA_003661865.1 Thermoprotei archaeon | reverse complement strand
TGCTCAGGCTCCTCAACGTGCTCAACAACCTAGCGCGGGGAGCTCCGGGGCGAGGGGCAGTCTTCGTGGATTCGCTGAACGAGCTGCTGTTCCACAACAGCGAGTACGCAGTTGCAGAGTTCGTCAAGTCCCTGAGGGCGCTGCTCCCCAAGATGAAGCGCGTCGCGGTGTTCCTAACGCTCCACACGTCGCTGGACGTCTACATAGAGTTCCTGAGCATGATCGAGCACAGCGTCGACGGGGTTATAGTGATGGAGTTCGACCCATCTACGCAGGTGCAGGGCGCCGCTATAAGGAGGCTCTACGTTAGGAAGCTGAGGGGCACACCGTTCACCTCGGAGTGGTTGTTTAGGATAGTTTAAGGTCATTTAAGGTAGCCACCCCGAGGCTCACCACGGTCTCCGCCGACCCCCTCACCGCCCTTCGGGAGCGGTTCTCGGAAACCGGCGGTCACCAACGCATCTATAACTAGTTATCCATTATAAATTTATTGGGGATTCCCCAGTATGAGCTACATAACAATATGCCTGCCATTTAATGTTAGTGGTGATGTAGCTAGGAGGTTGTTTAGTACTGCTTGGCTGTTTAAAGCTGCTTCTCATAGAATGCTTGACTTAGCTAAGCATTTTCCCATACTACCCGCTACTGATATTGGTTGGAAGAATACTTTCCGTAAAATAATTTATGAAATCATACCTAACCGTAGGTATACAGATGGAGTTATAGTGCTGGTTAGAGGTATCTATGAGTCATGTAGGCAGCTAGGAGTAGCCTTTAAGGATGTGGAGCTTGGAGATTGGCTAATGTTCCAGCAGGTGGAGAAGGAGTATCCAGTAAGAAACATAACGCTTAAACAAGGCTACGAGTTCCACATAACAACGGTAGATTATAATGGTAACTCTGATAGGGTAGTAATTAAACCATCGATACCGAAGAACTATAAGTTGTTGTTAGACGGGGTTCTTGAAGAGAAACAGAAACATATAGCTAGAGTTGTAATCAAGGACTATGGTGTTAGGAAGAATAGGTTGTGGATCCATGGAGAAATACAATTAACGATACCATTAGACTTTTACTACAAACACATGACTAGGTATAGGGTTATCAACGGTAAGCTCTACGGTGGTGTGGACGTTAATGTGGATAGGATTAACCTTGCTATAGTTGATAGTGAGGGTAAACTTAGGGACACATATACCTTCTGGTTTAGAGAAATTACAGCTAGGAGTTACCCAAGACGTAGAGCTAGGACAGTTATAGGTATGAAAGTTCATGAAATGCTGAACTATGCATATCATCATGGAGTTAAGACATTATTCCTTGAAAGACCAGACGTTTTAGGTAGGTTAAGACTG
This sequence comes from Thermoprotei archaeon, assembly GCA_003661865.1. Lineage (GTDB taxonomy): Archaea > Thermoproteota > Thermoprotei_A > Sulfolobales > Ignisphaeraceae > QMWT01. The sequence continues at coordinate 2,741 of QMWY01000148.1, read as the reverse complement.
CTATGGATAAGAAATGGTAGGAGGCTTCATAGAAACTATAACTGGAAGGTAGCAACCTTTAGAAGCTCAATAATAGAGATGATAACTATGAAGGCATCGCTATACTCAATTAAAGTAGACTATGTAGACCCTAGGGGAACAACAAGTTCTAAAGAACATGACGAGATAATGAAGAAGTATAGATTAGATAGACATACAGCATCGGCATACCTCATAGCCTTAAAAGGTCTTAACCCAAAAGACCCTCACATAGGTTTCTGCCCCACAGCCACCGCACGATCTCGTTCACCATAACGGAGCGGGGCTTCGCCCTACACAGGTTTGAGCTGGCTAAAGCGCGTAGTAGACCGTAATAGCACCCCCCTCCTCAGCAACCCTGACACCCACGCTTCTCTTAAGCACCTGGAACACCTTTACGCCGCTGCGCCCCCTAATACCGAACCACGTGGCCACGAAGTACATCGTTGCCCTGACGACACTCTCATCACACCCTATGTCTAGGCCCTGGAGGGCCACGACCCTTTCCTCCTCTTCAGAGACAGCCAATGCGTTGAAGCCGAAGCCATGCTGCTTAGACACGATGCTGGAGAGGATCAGCAGCTCAGCAACTCTTCCCAAGCTAAACAACTCCTCAGGGCCCAGCACAGCGGATACGCGTCTGGAGAGCACCACGAAACGCGTGATGTGGTAGGCGAGCCCCACCCTACGGAACCTTACGTACAACCACCTCCCCAGAAGACCTAGCGGCACCAAGGTTTAATCCCCGAGCAGAGGATGCTGTGGGAGGCCCCCACAACTGGGGGTCTGCACCCCCTGGATGAGTGGGGGTGGGACGTACTCACCGCAACCCAGGGCGATGAGGACAATCCCACCGCGTCGATCGGTGAAGAGAACCCGCGCGGCTGAGTCTAGGAGCCTTAGACGGTTGTGCGTAGCCACCAGACCCTAGGTTTATAAGCCGAAAACTAGATAACGGGGGCGCACGAAGCATACCGCCCGAAGTACCTAAGGAGGTGGTCGCCGTGGTGAGGGCGCAGCAGGTCAGCAGGGCAGGCAAGCTGCTGGAGGAGGCGCTCGAGATACTGGATGAGGAGATGCGTAGGTGTAGGGATGGGGAGGGCTGCGAGCTCCTCTCCCAGATCCTGTGGCTAGGGCTTAAGGCCAGGATAATGCTTTCCATGTACACTGCTTCGAAGAAGCGTAAGAAGCCCAAGCGCGCCGTTGGGGCCTAGGCCCCGAGCTTCTCTAGGAGGTGCGGGTACCTCAGCAGGCTATCAGCAGCTATCGTAACAACGTCTCCCTCAAGCACCCCCCTGCGCCTGAGCTTCTCTATGGCGGCGAGGGCGGCACCTGTTGAGAGACCCGCTGGGATGCCCTCTTCGCGGACGAGCCTCCTAAGGGCGTCTAGCGCCTCCTCCTCGGATACAGCGATGAGCTCATCCACGTACATCCCGAACTTCTCGTAGAGCCCCGGCTCCTTGCTGCTCACAAGCCCCTCGATGTAGCTCTGGGGACCCCCCTCCCTATCTAGAGGCGAGCCACGGGGTACAACACCTATCACGCGGACGGAGCTGCCGAGCTCCTCCTTAAGCCTCCTGCCAACACCCGTGACCGTGCCGCCCGTGCCTATGCCCATGACGAACGCCTTCACGCTTCGGACCTGGGCCGCGATCTCCGCACCTGTGGTCTCGTAGTGGGCGAGGTGGTTGGCCTCGTTGTTATCCTGGTCTAGGAATACAGCGTTCCTCTCCTTAGCTATGCGTAGGGCCACGTTCCTCTTGAACATTGGGTGGTCAGGGGGTACCACGGGCGTGACCTCCACGCGGGCCCCAAGAGCCTTCAGCAGCGCTACCTTGCTCTTCGATACGCGGGCGTCAACAACTATGTAGACGTCCAGCCCCAGCCTCCTGCCTATCCACGCCAGCGATATAGCTGTGTTCCCGCTGGAGACCTCTACTATACTCCCACCCGTTTTCAGAACCCCCTCCTCAACGGCCCTGCTGATCATGTAGAGGGCCGCCCTATCCTTGTGGCTCCCGCCCGGGTTCGTGTACTCGAGCTTGAGCCATACATCTACCCCGCCTCCGGAGAAGCTCCTAAGCCTTACAACGGGCGTGTTCCCTATCACCCTACGGAGCTCTTCGAGCCTATCCATAAGCGCGTTCAATGCGAGCACCGCCTCACTGTGTTATCGGGGTGGAGTCCCCCCACCTCATCCCCCCGCCGCCGCGGGCGTCGATGGGGTAGCCGTGTCGGGCTCTATACAGGAGGAGATAACCGTTTCGCTGCTCAGCTAGGCGTCTGCACATCACAGGTCAGCTCCGTCACCACTCATCACCGCAGACCCTCACCACGTAAGCGATCCTATCTCCGCGCCTAATGAGTACCGGTATCTGCCCCCCGACGACCGTGAGCCTGGGCCTACCACTGAATCCGGGGGGCAGCGCTACTGGAACGATGTAGAGCCCTAGGCTCGCAGCCTCGCTAAGTCCGACAACAACCCCTGTGCACCGCCCAGTAGAGACCTCCTCGAGACCCTCAACCACTAGCCTCTCACCGGGTCGGAGGATCACGGAGTCTAGGAGCTCGAGGCTCTGAAACGTTGTCTCGAGCACCTCGGGAGGCGTGTTCAGGGGCAGAGCCCCTGCACTGCCCACTAGGGCTCCGAGAGGTGTTAGCACCACCTTCTCGACCCCCTCCTCCTTAACCCTATGGGCAAGCCCCAGCCCCACCAGCTTGTC
>QMWY01000147.1 GCA_003661865.1 Thermoprotei archaeon | reverse complement strand
TTGAGCATACCTCTGAAACCCCCAGATCCTTCAGCTTCACCAGGTCCTCCCTAGTCAACGCGGGGCCTACGTTTACCCATATCTCTAGGCCTGGAGCAGCTCGCTTAACAGCCTCCACAGCCCTCATGACGTAGGGGCCAGCGCCTTCCCATAGAGTCCCTCCGCCGATCTCGACACGTCTACACCCCTTCTCGGCAGCGAACCTAGCACCGATCTTGATCTCCTCAGGTGTGAGAGGCTTTTCAAGAACGGGGCTTCTACCTGTAGATCTCGAGCAGTATCTACAAGGAGGGTTAGTGGTGCAAGGGGTGATGCTACCTATGAAGGCATCGAACTTGAACACCGGTCCAACCTCATCATCTCTAACCCGTGACGCTACTCGACATAGCTCTAGGAATCTATCCCAGCTACTCACCTTCCTAAGGATGTAGAGCGCCTCCTCTCTACCCAGCGGGTCTCTAAGCGCCTTCCTGAGTACACCGCTGAAGTCCATACAGTGCACCGAAGTGATGCCTAAGTGCACCAGGGATAAAAGCTTTGTGCACCAGCGGAAGGATGCGTCGATGCATTCTAATTCTGGATCCTGGCTGAGCTGTGAAGCGATGACACGGTTTAGGAGCTGCGCCGGCTCGTAGAAGGGTTGCCGTTGTGCACATGGTGCTTATGCTAATGATGCTGTTCGCTGATCAGAACCTCGTTGCTCCTATGCTACCTAGGCTGAGGAAGGCATGATCATAGGGTCCGAGCGCACCTGGTACCTCTACGCAGGTCTACTTGGAACAGTCCCGGTTATCACGGGGATCGCAACAACATTTCTCTGGGGCTACCTAGCCGATAGGGTTGGTAGGAGGAGGCTTCTCGCAGCCGCTGTGTTCTTCGGTGAGATACCCTGCTTCCTAACAGCATTTGCCCGGAACTACTACGAGCTCCTGCTCCTAAGAGCGCTTACGGGTATAGGTATCAACGGTGCTGCACCCGCCGCCCGTGCCATGATAGCCGATCTCTACCCACCTGATGAGAGGGGGAAGGGCTATGCCCTATACAACTTCAGCACGGGGTTCGGCGTCCTCATAGGGATGGCTATGGCCGGAGCGATCCAGTGGAGCTGGAGACTACCCTTCATGTTGGCGGCGGCTCCGAACTTCCTCTTGGTCCCCCTCTTCCTGCTCACGGTAAAGGAGGTTGGTATAGGGTACTCGGAGCCAGAGCTCAGGAGGCTGTACGAGGTCGGTGCGGAGTACAGGTTCAGGATCAGGCTGAGGGACTTCGCGGCTGCTCTAGCGGCAACACCTACCCTCATATTCATCTACCTGCAGGGGATCCCAGGAACCTTTCCATGGGGAGCGATACCGTACTGGGCCCCAACGTACTTCCAGAAGAGGTGGGGGCTTAGCCAGGGAACCGCAACGCTGATAGTCATCGTGGCGGGCCTAGGGATGATGGCTGGGTACTTCATAGGGGGTATGCTCACCGATCACCTGGTTAGGAAGGGTGTTAGGAGGTCTAGGCTCCTCATAGCCCTTCGCAGGGATCCTCATAGGCATGGTGGCGGTGATAGCGCTGCTCAGCTACCCCTACCCGTATGGCAACGAATCGCTAGGGGCACTGCTACCCGTAGCGGTCTTCAGCCTACTAGGAATGGTATTCGTGACGTTCGCAGCCCCGAACGTGCCGGCGATCCTAAGCGAGGTATCCCTACCCGAGCACCGCGGAACGATCTTCGGGCTCTTCAACATAACCGGCAACATAGGGTCGGCTATAGGACCTACGATCGCGAGCATAGCGATCTCGTACTACGCCCAGCAGGGGATTAGCGAGGGTGATAGCATGCTCTACGGACTCGTAACAGTAGCCCTTCTATGGCTCCCCTGCGCACTGCTACGGCTACCAGCTATGAAGACCTACGAGCGGGACTACGAGAGTATCAGGGAGGTGCTTAGGAGAAGAGCGGAGGCGGTGGCATCGAAGGTCTAGCCCATGGCACCTCTGGGTACAGCCAGAACGGGCCGCGCCTCTAGGCAGACTAGAGGATTTTGAGGAAGGCTGCTAGGCTATGCATATAGCCCGCCCAGCCCCCATGTGGTCTCAGGGTGCAGCTGATGGTTGTAACCATCCGTATCCCGGAGAACCTCGCCAGGAGGGTTAGGGAGCTCGGTGTAGACATAGAGTCGCTGGTGATCGAGGTTATTGCTAAGGAGCTACGCCTAGACCCTGCCGAGGTGGCCGAGGCCCATCTAGAGCTCGCCGAGAAGTTCCTTGAGGAGGGCAGGGGGCTCGTTGATAAGGACTCTGTGCAGGCCTCAGAAAAGCTGTACAAAGCGGCTGAGGAGTGTGTAAAGGCCCTAGCCACGCTCTACAACCTCAAGGATGTGCTAAGCAGTGTTAGGTCTAGGGGGAGGTGGAGCATAAGCGATCTGGAGAGGGCTGCTGAGGCTATAAGCGATAGGCTCGGTACATGGTTCTACGATGCGTGGGACCACGCCTGGGTTCTACATGCATGGGGGTTTCACGAGGCTAGGCTTGATAGCCGTGCAGTCAAGAGGAGGCTTCCGTACATAGAGAGGATTATCGAGGCTACGAGGAGAGCCGTTAGAGGGAGCTAGGAGCTGTGCTGGGTACGAGGAGTGTTGAACAGCCCCGGCCCCTTCTACAAACCCTAGCTCCTTAGCCACCCCATATCCCTAAGCGCATCGACAAGGCTGCCGATATCCCTAGGCGCCAGCACCACATACGTGCCGTCTCTAAGGATGAACACCACGGCTTCTCGGGAACCTGTAGAGATCGCTAGGTAACCCCTATGGCCATTCGAGAGCTTGAACCACCCGATCCTCAGGCCAAAGAGGGCTATTCCCCATGTCCGCGAAACGAGTCTGATACCCTCATTGATACTCAGGTCAGTGATGAAGCAGCTAGAGACATCGCCTCTGCTAAACGCAAACGATGTTAGCGGAGGAGCTGATACCACCACTCTATCGCTGTATACACGCACCCGGCTAAACGCTACGGGAACAACCAGTACCAGGAGAAGAACCGCGGTGATGACCAGGGATATCCCGAGGGCTACGGCTACCGAGGAGGGCGATGCTACAGGTATAGAAACACCGCTCCTCATTTGCTCAGCACCCCACAGCCATTTAGGTCATGTGCCCGGTATCTGAGTTCCTTAACTTCCTATTAGACCCCCGTTCTGAACGGCATGTCTCTCAGAGTCGCTACCTCTACACCCTCAACCCGTTCCCCTCTGTATGATCGGGCTACTACGTGTAACCTAAGCCCGTAGCCCTCCGAGGGTATGTACCTTGCCCTAGCCTCTAGCTCCCTAGCGATCCTACGGACATCCCTCTCATCCAGGTCGCCCCACTTCACCTCTACTACGTGCACCACCCTACCCCTATGGTCTAGCGCGACGATGTCTATCTCAACACCCCTATGCACAAACCTACCCATCTCATCAATGCGTAGAGCTCCCCGCGCCGTTAGCCACTCTATGTAGCGCCTCGCGATCTCCTCGAATACCGCTGCAGTGTGGCTCTCGAGCCCCTCCATAACCCTCGGCAGCACGGCCTCCGGCTCTATAACCCCTGTCGATACGGCTACGGGCTCTATAAGCCTGAACCAGGTGGCCATCACCTTATCCCTTACCCTGTACCTACCCTTCTTAGAGAACAGTATCCTCTCCCTCTCAACAAACCCGAGCTGCTCGAGCACGTGAAGGTACTTCGAAACGTGCTGCCTATGGATCCCCGTCACGTCCGCTATAGCCGAAGGCGTAGCCGCTCCACGGGCAACGGCTTTCAGAATGCTGTAGTAGGTCACGGGGTCGCGGAACTCCTCCCGTAACAGGAAGAGGATCTCGTCTCTCAGCGGAGCACCGGGTTCTAGGAACAGGTTCCTAATTGTGTCCCCGATACCCCACCCCTTCTTCACAAGGGTATGGTAGTATGGGACCCCTCCTAGAAGCGCGTAGAGCCTCACAAGGTCGTCCCTACCCATCCACGGGTGGAAGAGGGGTAGGTGCCACGGCTCCAGCTCCTCCAGCTTCACCCTGTACCTAGCACGCCCATACAGGGGGGCGCCGCCACCGATAACGCCCCTATAC
>QMWY01000146.1 GCA_003661865.1 Thermoprotei archaeon | reverse complement strand
TTCTTGTCCATCTCTATGTCGAAGTCGTAGAACATTATGTCCGTGCCCACGGCCCCTATCCTGACGTTGTACTCCCTGTCCACCCCCTTGGCGTACCAGCTTATCGTCACCCAGGCGGAGCCCCTGCTCCTTACCCTGTAGAACCACTTTCCGAACCCCTCGGGCGTGAGAACCCTAGGGTTCCTCCCACCTATCATCCTTCCCTCGGAAGAGAAGGCATCCCTGCCGAGCTCGTAGACTGGGTCGAACTTCTCTTTCGCCATCTCCATGGCCCTGCCGTAGTTGGCGAAGAGCCACTCGAACATAGGCACCGCCAAAAATACTGGGTGATGGCTAGTCCATCTTCCTACCCCACGGGAAGTCGCCGTAGAGCAGGTAGTACCCGTAGCAGTACTCGCAGACCCAGATCTCCTCGGGGGCATCCTTCATGATGAGCTTGACGAACCGAGGAGTCCTGATCCTCCTCAGCCCTAGCGGAAAGCCACAAATATAGCACTCCATACTCTCACCTTCATTCATACAGGAGCTTGTATTGTAGCTCCTCGTTTTCCCGCTCTATTTTCCCGCTCTAGCTCGAAAATCCTTTGCTCTAGATCCTCGATCTTAGCATACGCCTCGTCTAGATCTTCTTCGAGCTCGAAAATCGTTTGCTCTAGCTCCTCGATCCTGTCTACTGTATCCTCGTTGTACTCTATCATTTCGTCAATCTCCTCCCTGAACAGCGGGTATACTATCCTCTTGAAAACCCACCCCTTAATCCTTAGAAGTCTCATCCTCTCACCTCACGTCCCAAAAATAGCACTTCTTCCTCCCGCCTTCCATAGTCCCACCAAAAAGCGACGCCATCATGATCCCCTAGCGCATGCAAGAAGGACTGCCCCGTAGGCGGCGGACGACATCATGGCTATCGGGACAAGCACGCTACGGAACAGGATCCACGACGATAGCGCTATCAGCGACGACAGCACGATTATCAGCTTGGCCATGCCCTCAAGGCTCATGCGTACCACTGATTCATTTAGGTGCGTCGTCCCTAATTAAGCTAGCCTGAGCTCCTGAACTCCTTCACCACTGTCTCCCTGAACTCCTTTATCACTAAGCACTCGCTCACGTTGGCGCATATGCCTGTAAGAAGCTTGTCTACATCATCGTCGCTCAGGCTGACGGGCAACACGTCGGTGTACACGCACACGTCCTCGAAGTATCCGGCCCCTCCGTTGATGAACTTGAGCTCCATCACTACATGGTTCTCTGCGAGCACCGCTATGGACAGCTCCCACATGTTGTCCTCCTCCCACACCTTCACGTCGACCGTGTAGATGCGCCTGTCGAACGGGTTGTAGAGTATCCAAGTGACCCTCTCCTCCCAGCCGCCACCCTTATCCTCGGACTTGCGCATGCCCTGCCTAATATAGAACTCGTCCCATCCCACCCTAACCACCAAAAACGTTCTCCTCAAGTTGCCTCAGGGCCATCAGAGCCCTTTCGTCCTTAAGGAACCTCTTACCGTCAGCTATCACGATGCGGGCGTCCCCCTTGTCGAACACCACGACCCTGTAGTCGGGCAAAAGGCGCCTCAGCCTGCCCATCACCCTAGGATATAAGTCCCTCCTGACGTACACGACCTTCATGCCACATCCCAAAAATATCCCGATACCTTTATCCCCTGCGCGTTAGTTAAGCCACCGGTGGTGCCTTGCCGTTGCGCGCGGTGCGGGTCAGGGGATTCTGGGTTGAGTTAGGCGAACTTATCTTGGTGGTTGGGAACGGCCTCTTCGTGCACCTGCACCTGGGGAGCTTCGACAGGATGTTCGGGATGGGGGTCACCGTTGACGGGAAGCTCTTCCTAGGCTCCGACCCGTTGTTGCTGTTCGAGTGGTTGAACTAGTCGCGCTACTCCTCCTCATCGCGCACGGCATATTCGTACGTCAGGTCGAGCGTGCCAGCCTCGTTCTTCTCGACCGCCACCAGCCTCCAGCTGAGCTCCCTGATCGCGGAGTCTAGGTTCCACAGGAGCTCCTCCACCACCTGCCGCGACCTGTGGTCTAGGAGGTAGCACAGCTCCCCTAGGTTATCCCTGCAATCCTTCATGATCTTGATCGCCACCCTTAGCCACCGGTCGCTCATCCCCAATCACCCGAAAGTAGTGGATCGCCCGTGCCGTCAATCAAGCTCCTCGTAGATCGTGAGGGCGGCCAATCTCCCGTACTCGCCCCTGACCGCCTTGTCTAGGCACTCCTTGCAGAAGAACCACACGTGATCCCTCTCTAGGAACTGTATGTGCCCGAAGTAATCGGCCTTCCTGTCGCAGAGCTCGCACTTATATTCATCACCCATGCGGGTCACCACTATGCCACGCCGTAAATCCCCGTCAGCCTTACGCAACGGCTAGCCGACCCCCACTTGTGCGCGACCACGTCACCCTCCCTCCCCGGCCTCACGTACACCACCCAGCTCGACCCGCACGACGGGCATTTCACGTTCCTCAGGTCGGATCGATCCCTGACCTCGGCATGGAAGTACCTTCCGCAGTTCATGCACCTGAATATGGCCATCTGGATCACCAAAAATATGCCTAGTAGCACCCGCTATTTTGCGTATCGGTGGCTATTGCTTCTTCCCTTCCTCCCCAGCCTCGGCCATCATCTTCCTGATGGCCTCTAGGTTCTTTACCGCTAGGCCTATGGCCTCGACGCTCTTGCTGATCTCGCACAGGGACTCGTACGTCAGCTCGCCGATCCTCAACAGGGCCGGTATCCTCCAGTCCCCCGCGTCCGACTTGGCCATGTCAACCATTATCTCGGTGAGCTTACCGTCCGCTTCGATCAGGTCTTTGGCTGTCTTGCCCAGCTCGTCGGCCACCGCCCTAAGCCTTACCAGCACGTCACCTATCCCCTTCACGGCCTCGGACATGCAACCACCAAAGCTACAGGGCTGAGCCGAGCAGGAGCAGCACCAGTATGGCGTACCAGAGCAGGTTCGCCGGAGGTATGCCGAGCAGCAGCACCCTGATGAGGGCCGCTATCAGGCCCAGAACCACGCCTATCCCCACTAGGGTCACCGCAGTCCTGCTTCCCAGCGCGGCCATCACGCCCACCACCATTGTGGCTATCCCGAACGCGAGCATGAGGGCGCCCGCCATGAAGCCAGCCTTGGCCAGCATCGCTATCACTGGGAGCCATAGGAACGGGGCGGAGCCGGCCATCCATAGCGCGCCGGTCAGCATTATCACGAGCCCCTCAAGCGCGACCACCCCGCCCAGAACCAGCCTGCACACGTCGCCTACCAGCCCCATTACACCACCGCTTGATATTCGGTCGCCCGCATTATAATACTTTGGCGTGCCCAAAAGGGGGTGCACGTGCATACCTTTTCTGGAAAATACTTTCGCAAAACCCTGCGGACGGACAATACTTCAGAACCGATAAACAGTGCACTTGCCCGAGCACCCGATTTGACCTAATAGCAAAAACGGTTTTACGAACTCATCCAATACTTTCGCCCCCAGTCATGCTGGAACCCTGACTGTAATGAACTCGACCCTCCCCTCCTCAACCGCCCTCCTAACCCTCCTCTCAACGCCGTTGAGCCTGCCCCTGCCGGTCTTTACCTCGACGAACACTATCCTCCTAACCTCCCCGCGGCTCAGGCCGTCGAACACCACGAAGTCTATGGGCGAGCCCAGGAACCTGGCGTCCCTAGGGTTGAAGGGGAAGAAGCCCATGAGCGGAACCACCTGCTCCACCACCTGACCGAGTATGCTCCTCCTGCTCTGTTTAACGGCCTCCCTAACCGCCCTCCTCCGCCTGGTCACTAGGTACGCCACCAGTAGGCCTAGGATCAGGTTCAGCAGGATGGAGGATACGAGCAGCCATGTCAAACCGCCATCACCTCGCTCGCGCTCCTGAGCACCCCCTCAAGCAGCTCCCTCTTCTCGGACAGCTCGCTCTCCTTGGCCCTCAGCGCCTCCCTCAGCATGGACATGACCGGATCTAGGTTCTCCATCAGCAACCTCAGGTCTTCCTCCGTCAGGCTGGTCAGGCACGCGCCCCTGACCACGCCGCGTCGCCTAGACTTGCCCGCCGCCCTGTAGAACGCGACGGTCACCCTCCCCCTAGGCG
>QMWY01000145.1 GCA_003661865.1 Thermoprotei archaeon | reverse complement strand
GGAATAGGTTGTTGGTGTAGGCCTCTGCGTTGGAGCCGTAGTCTGGGTAGGGGGCGTCCTCCCTCTCGAAGCCCTTTACGAAGGCGTAGCCATCGACCCAGTACGCAACCCAGTTGGGATTGGTCTTCACCCCGATCTTGATAGGCCTCTCCACCGATGGGTCCTGCCTGAGGAAGACGTAGCTCCTAGTGAACACGAGCCTGGGGTCCGAGGGGTCGGTGTATGGCCACAGCACCACAACCCTATCGGGTAGGAGCCCCCTCTCATCCACGGGCCTGGGCTTCATCGGGAGGATCGCGAAGCCCCCGCGCTTCATAAGCGATACTGCCCAGCACGAGAACTCTATGTCCCACCTACCGATGTTCTCGATCTCGTGGACGACCTCGGCACCGCCGCCGGGTCCAGGCCTGATCACAATCCTTTTCCTCACTGAGTTCTGGGGCTCGGGATTACCGGTAACCCTGATCTCGCTCCCCGAAGCCTCTACCTTGATAGGCTTGTCGTCTAGGGAGTAGCTACGGGGCATAGCCTCGGGCGAGATCCAGAGCCTGTGACCACCGTAAATCCTCCACACCCCCTCGGGAGTCTCTATCGTGAACTCGGGCACTATGCCGAAGAGGTTGTGCTCAGGTTCCTCGGCAGGTGCTAGTAGCAGTATCCGCGGCCCGATATCGATCGCTACACCGATCACCAGGTCGTTAACACGGAACCTCCTGACCCTGAACCCCTGGACCTCAGAAACCCCTAGGTCCTCAAGAGGCAAGGGCTCCACCCCGGCGTACTCTACGCGCTACTCATTGATAAGTACGGTGCGGATGCACCAAGGTATTTTGCCCCGGTAGGGGATCCAGGGATAGGTGTGCTATGAAGAGGTTCGGAAAGCTCGTTCCGTGGAGGCTCAAGTTCCGCAGAATAAAGAGGAGGTTTTGGGAAGATGAGGCGCGCGGTGCATAGCAGTGGGGGTTAGGATACCTGTTGAGCTAAGGAGGGGAGACCGCGCTGTAAGAACCGTGGCTCTGGCAAACAGCGGTTACGAAGCTGATGAGGGCGGAGATCCACGTACCCATTGCGCTAGCCCGTAGGCTAGGCTTTGCCCTAGAGGGATTGAGGAGTGAGAGGTACCGGGTCGTGGGCTCAGAGGTCGTGACCTACGTCCTGGGAACCGTAGGCGTCAGGGTTCTTACCGGAGATAGGTCGTCGAGATGGGTTTCTGCACGCGCTGTTTCAGTACCTAGAGGGTACGAGGTTATACTCAGCGATGCCCTCATCAAGGAGCTGGGAGTTGTGCTCATCAAGCCTAGATCGGGATTATGGAGGTTTGTCGATGAGGAGAAGACCCGTGGCAGTGAGGAACCCGCTTACTGGGTAGAGTAGCGCAGAGATCCACTCATCCCCTTATTTCTATGGGAGGACAACACCCTGCCTCGGGAGAGGCGGTTGCGTGATCTGCTTGAGAAGGCGGTTGATCACGGACGTGGCTTAGGAGCCGAGTTCGTCGACATTAGGGTTGGACGTGTTGAGAGGACCTCCCTAACGATCCAGGAGGGTGTTCTCAAGGAGGTTAGGTCAGGCTACGAAGAGGGTGCAGCGATAAGGGTCCTGTACCGCGGCGCCTGGGGCTTCGTATCGGTAAACAGGGTTTCGTGGGGGGAGCTTAGGAGGGGTGTTGAGGAGGCTTTCTCCGCTGCCCGCGCCCTATCGACGAGGGTTAGGAGGAGGGCGCGTGTTGTTGAGCTACCCGCCCTCAGCGATAGGGTTGTGCATAAGTTCAGGAGGGATCCTAGGGATGTGGGGCTGGATGAGAAGATCGGGGACGTCACCACCTACGAATCGCTGCTGCGTTCAAGAGGATTCGTCAGGTCCACCAGCGTGACCTACGCAGATATCGTTGGAGAGAAGGTGTATGCGAGCAGCGATGGGAGGTACGTGGAGCAGGGATTCGGATACGCATGGCTGTACACATGGGTTACGGGTCGCGAGGGAGCAGTGGTTGCGTCTGCGAGGGATGAGAGGGGTTCTATCGAGGGCTACGTCATCTGGGATCGGTGGAGCCCGGAGGACATAGCTAAGCTTGTGCTGGGCCGCCTCGAGAAGCAGTTGAGGGCGAAGACCCCTAGGGGAGGGGTATTCCCAGCAGTCCTCGCCCCAGAGGTCCTAGGAGTCTTTGTACACGAGGCGTTTGGGCACCTAGCCGAGGCTGACCTGACGCTGAGCGGGAGCGCTATCAGCGATAAGCTGGGGAAGAGGGTTGCGAGCAGCCTCGTGACGATAGTTGACGACCCCACGATACCCGGGGGCTTCGGGACCTACAGGTACGACGATGAGGGTGTCGAGGCAAGGCCAGCCGTGCTGATAGAGAGAGGCGTTGTGAAGGAGCTCATGGTGGACCGAGAGCACGCAGCCCTCTTGGGCCAGCGCCCAACGGGTAACGCTAGGGCGGAGAGCTACCGCGTACCCCCGCTCATAAGGATGAGGAACACGGTTTTGAAGCCCGGCGACCACAGCGTTGAGGAGCTGTTCGAGGGGATCAGGTACGGGTACTACCTAGTTAGCTTCCGCGGAGGGCAGGCGAACCTAGACGGCACCTTCCAGGTGGGTGTGCAGGAGGCGTACGAGATCGTTAATGGTGAGGTGCGGGACCCCGTCAGGAACATGAGCATAAGCGGCAACACGCTAGACACTCTAAAGGAGGTGGACGCCGTGGCGAAGGACTTCGAGATCGGGTACGGTAGGTGCGGCAAGGGCCAGACCGTCTTCGTATCCGATGGGGGGCCCCACGTAAGGGTTAGGAAGATAGTTGTTGGGGGTGCTAGGTGATGAGCGAGCTCCTAGGCTACGCAGAGGACGCTGTTAGGAAGGCTATGGGTATAGGTGTCGACGAGGCCGAGGCCGTTGTTGCCAACATAGTTGAGAGGTTCGCCCAGCTGCAGAACAACGCGGTTAAGCAGGCGTACTCATCGATCGATACCGGGCTCGGCATAAGGGTGGTTACGGGTAGGCGCGTAGGGTTTGCCTACACCAATAAGCTTGACCCGGACAGCATCGCGAAGGCTGTTGAAAGGGCTGCTAGGGCAGCTAAGGGCTCCAGGCCCGATCTGCACTGGAGCAGGCTTCCAGAGGGCCCGCAGAGCTACCCCTCCGTAGAGGGCGTCTATAGTCCCTCGCTGGCAGGGGTGGAGCTGCCGAGGATCGTGGAGATCGCGGGATCCCTGCTCGATAGGGTTACGGAGGATAGGAGGGTAGTGGTTGTGTGGGGAGGCGCATCGGTATCCCTGTGGAGGGTAGCCATAGCGAACAGCCGGGGGATCGAGGCGGAGGATCAGGGCACGGTAGCTATGGTAGGCGCCGAGGCGGTTGCACGCGAGGGCATGGACGTGACCCCCGGGGTCTTCGAGGAGGAGGTCTCCAGGACCTCGATCCCCGACCCAGAGGCACTGGCGGAGAGGCTTAGGGAGAAGGCTATCGATGCCCTCAGGCCCGTGAAGATATCGTCGGGATCGATGCCCGTGATCCTCACCCACTACGCACTTGAGGAGCTGTTCGCCTACACCTTCAACCAGGCGATCAGGGGTGACAACGTTGTTAGGGGCAGGAGCCCCTACGCGGGGAGGATCGGCGAGGCTATCGCCTCGGAGGCGCTGAGCGTTGTTGATGATGGGGTCATGCCCAGTGGGGTGGCTACGAGCAGGTTCGATGGTGAGGGGGTTGCCAAGAGGAGGACCGTTATAGTTGATAGGGGTGTTCTCCGGGGATTCGTGTTCGACAGCTACTGGGGTGCGCGTGCAGGTACTGGTAGTACGGGTAACGCCGCTAGGCGCGGATACTCATCGACCCCGGGCGTATCTCCGTCGAACCTAGTGATATCGACGGGCGACTTCTCCGAGGAGGAGCTCGTGGCTGATACCCGTCGGGGGCTGCTGGTGGACTCGCTACAGGGTGCGCACAGCAGCAACCCTGAGACTGGTGAGTTCAGCGTTGTAGCGGCGCCGGCATGGCTCGTGGAGAGGGGTGAGCTTAGGGCTGTCAGGGGGGTTATGCTCGCGGGGAGCGCCTACGAGCTCCTGAAGAGGATCTCGGGGATCTCGAAGAAGAGGAGGCAGGTAGGGACCCTGGTAACACCATGGATAAGGTT
>QMWY01000144.1 GCA_003661865.1 Thermoprotei archaeon | reverse complement strand
AGCACCTCGCGCACCAGCCTCCTATCAAGCTTGAGGTCCTGGGATCCCACAGCCTCAAGGGCTATGTCTATAGCCTCCTCTATACCCACATTCCTGAGCCTGCCTTCAGCTAAGACCTTGTAGACCAGTGCCAGAATCTCTATCGTCTGCTCAACTTGGAGCTGCCTCTTACTGGTGCTACCGACGCTGGGGAATAGCGCAGATATCATGAGGAACGGCAGTAGTGGGGCCCGAAACGGGTAGAGCTTGTACTCCGCAACCACCTCGTCTGCTAGGCTCACAAGCTCCTTACTCGGGCCCTCGAGAGCGAGTCTTCTAAAGAGCTCAGAGGCGTTCGCAATGGACGCGCGGTAAGCCGAGGAGTTCGTGTAGTGGGCTAGCTGTGTTAGGAGGGAGGCCAGTGCCTCGAAGTCCCTGAGCGAGACCTCGGGTAGCGAAACGCCTTCGTAGCCCATCTCGCTAACCGCCTGCAGTGCTAGGGCGGCTAGTAGCCTGTCAACGGGGTTCGCATCAGGGCTTGAAACCTCCTGAAGTACCAGCCTTGCGGCGAGCTCGACCGCCGAGGAGTCGCCTTGCCTAAGGGCTTCTAGGAGTATCAGAAGCTCCTCCTTAACTGCTGGAGATAGGGAGGCGTAGCTGGCGATCATGACCACGTCTACCAGCTCCAGCTCACCGCTGCCATTCAGCGCAAACACCTTCATCCCCAGGAACACGTCCGGTGTTACCAGCCACGCTACTCGGGGATCACCCTTCATCGCATTGAAGAGCTCTAGGTACGCGCAGCTCCACATACCCCTCTTAACCCCGCTTAGTACCCTGCTAAGGTTCAGCTGCGTTGGATCAACGCATTTGCTCACCCAGGTTCTGATAGCCTCGATCCTGACTATGTAGCACCTCACAACATCCTCGATCCCCTGGCTATGCCTAATGCCATCGGCATAAAGGTTCGTGCTAGAGAGAGGCAGCAGCAACATCAGCACGAGTACCGCCAGCCACGAGCACATCCTCATAACGGTCCACAGCCCCGCTGATGTGATGGTTCTAGAGGACTAATAAGCGATGTAGAGCACTCATCGCGTTTAGGGTGTAGGGGTCGCCCACCAGCGACGACAGCGGTGTTATACCTACCCATAGGTTATGGTACCTGATGCTGTCCCTAGCGTTCATAGTCGTGGCTGCGGTGCTCGCACCATCGCAGGGGATCTTCATAGCGTTGGCGTCCACAGCTACTTTCCTGACCTCTCTCGCTGCATCTATGTATGTACGCGTATCGTCGTATCCCGATCCCCGCAGCGTGGTTGCCGAGGTCTCGATCCCTTCATCTGGTGTTGAGGGTGAGCCCATATGCATCAGGGCCTGGGTGAGAAACCATAGCAGTAGGAGTATACCGCTACTTGAGCTTAGGATACCCATCCCGCCTCAGCTCAGGATTCTAAGGGGTAAGTGGCTCACTAGGTTGGGCCTAGATAGCGGTGAGGAGGCTAATGTCGAGGTATGCATCGAGGGCAGGCTGGGGGCGCATATAGTAGGGCCTGTAGAGGTCGTTTATAGGGATCCCCTGGCCCTTTACATGCGCCGGCAGCATGTCTTCAGCGAGAAGAGTGTGAGGGTGTATCCCAGGCCCCTTCCTCCCATAGCCTTAAGGGAGCTCGTTGTTTCGAGGCTCGGAGGACTCTCAAGGACTAGGCGCAAGGGGTTTGGCACAGAGTTCTTCGGTATTCGTGAGTACCTGCCTGGGGACGAGTTTAGGCGTATTGAGTGGAAGGCCTATGCACGTACAGGCGAGCTCTACGTCAAGGAGTTCGAGCACGAGGCATCGATACACATAGTCTTTCTCCTAGACGCCCGGACACCCATGTTTGTAGGGCCCCCGGGCTCAACACCTTTCGAGCTCTCAGCACGCGCGATCCTATCGGTGGCCATGTACGGGGCCCGTCGGGGGGACAACCTGATGCTCATGTACCTAGGGGACGAGATCCATGGGGGAACACCTTTCGTCCGGGGCGGCTATGCGGTAGCGGCGTTCTCGGAAGCCCTATCCCACGTCGAGTGGCCCACACCGCGGCTCATAGAGCCCAGCCGCTACTTCTCGCCCCGAAGCCTCGGCTGGCTGATGCGCTACCTCCTCCCTCAGAGGCTGCCGCGGGAGAAATCGATGATATTCCTCTTCACAACACTATTCGACGAGGAGGAGGTTGAGGAGGTGGCGCTCCTCGCCCGGAGGCTCATGGCGTCCGGGCATGAGATCCACGTCGTTGCCCCCCTCGCCGAGATCTTCGAGACCCGAGGTCTTGCAACCCTCCGGGACCTGCTCTACGTGGTTAGGTCTAAGGAGGTTATACGAGCGAGGTTCCGCTCGTTAACCCTTCTACGCTCTATGGGGATCCCCGCTATAGTTGCAGGACCGACACAAGTTGTAAGGGAGGTTATAAGGAGGATAGAGCTCGCTAGGCTTCACCTCTAACGAGCTTCCTAGCCTCCTCGAGTATACGGGCAGCAACCCTTTCGCCAAAGCTGGGTAGCCTAGCGAGCCTCTCCAGAGGAGTGGAGATGAGCTCCTCAACGCTCCTTATCCCTGCATTCGCCAAGACGCGGGCCCTGACCCTTCCTATGCCCCTAACCCTAACAAGATCGAGCAGATCCTCCTTAACCCCGCTCTCGACACGCTTCGCCAGGATCTCAAGCCTACCGGCATGGACGCCCACACCAGCTATCCTACAGATAACAGAGGCTGCGTTGAGGAGCCACGCAGCAGTATCAACGATCGTTGCGAGGTCTCCTGGCCCTATGCCGAACCTCTCAACTATTGTATCCTCGTCAACCTCATTTATCCATGCCTCGAGGATCCGGGCCACCTTGTAAGCCCTTAACCACTCCTCGAAGCCTACATCATCCAGCGGAGGCTCTATCAGCACCCCCTCGCTGGCTAAGTAGACCGCCTCGTCCTCGAGGTCGTAATACCTAGTGATCCTTACGCGGCTGAAGTCGGGCGTACTGGCGATCAGGTGTAGGTAGAAGAGGTCCTCGGTGCTATCCGCCCCCCTAAGCGACTTTATGATCTTGTCGGCTGTCAGGGGATCTATGTAGAGCTTGGACACTGCCTCGCCAAGCGGTGTAGCCTTGATCTCATCCCCTACCTCTAGCATTCTCATCGAGCCAAGTTCATTAATAACCTTCCTAACGCGGCTCTGGGATAGCAGGAACCTATAGTCTTGAGCGCCGAAGGTCTTCGAGAAGAACTCCACGATCTCAGCTACACTCCTAGCGTATTTAGAGACGACAGTTGCGAGCACATGTATCCTCAGCGCCCTATCGTTCCACAGCTTAGAGACTACGGGCTCAGGCCTACTCCTGATATACCTCCTCGCCTCGTAGGGAGGGGCGTCCGCTATGATCGCTTCGCCGTAGGGGTCGAACTGAGGCCTACCAGCCCTACCGGCCATCTGCTTGTACTCCGCCACGCTTATCGGTCTCATGTAGCCCTGTTCAAACCTTCGGGTGTACACCACAACCCTGCGTGCGGGCATGTTGATGCCCGCGGCTAGCGTAGGAGTGGCGCTCACGATCCTGATCAGCCCATCCCTGAACCCCCTCTCTATAACCCTCCTAGCACCATAGGAGAGTCCTGCGTGGTGGAAGGATACCCCGCTCTCGATAAGCGGCGCGAGCTTCTCACGCTCAGTAGCTGAGGGAGAGGCTTCTCGCAGCTCCTCCACGAGCTTCGAAAGCCTCCTCCTATCCTCGGAATCCAGGTGCCTGGACACTAGCCCTGCCAGCTTTGCAGCAACGCTTTCTGCACGCCGCCTAGCCTGTAGGAATATGAGTGCTTGGTACCCCTCGCGCAGCGCCTCACCAGCGACATGGGTCAGTAGGTCCGGCGCCCTAACCTCCTCAACCCTCCCATCCTCGAACTCTATGACCCTCCTACGCTTATCGTAGAAGCCCTCGATCAGCTTCACGGGGCGCCAGTCGCTGACAACAAGCTCCGCCCCTAGCCACCTCGCAAGGCTCTCTGGGTTCCCTATGGTTGCCGATAACCCCACTATCTGCCTATCCATGTGAAGCGCGCGCGTAGCGATGAGCTCTACTATAGGCCCCCTCTCCCCGTCGTTGATCGTGTGGAGCTCATCTATAACTACTACACCCAGCCTCTCCAGCCATCTCGGCCTATGCCTAAAGATCGAGT